>NZ_DOEM01000009.1:0-51939 GCF_003533255.1 Pediococcus sp. | reverse complement strand
TTTAATTTTCCACCGGCTATCCGTTCTAGTATTTATAGTACCAATCTTATCGAATCATTTAACAAAAAATTTAAGCGACAAACAAAGAAACGTGAACAATTTCCCAATGAAGAATCTTTGGAAAGAACCTTAATGACTGTAATTCTTGATTACAATGACAAATTTGGTCGACGAACACATAAAGGGTTCAACCTAGTTCAAGACACTTTAAAATCAATGTTTTAGTTCAAAAGTGAGAGGCTTTTTCATTTACACATAAAATTTGACACTCTCTACTTTCATGTTAGCCCTCCTATTCTGATAACATTGTCTGAGGGTTCGATTAAATCAAAAGTATGCGTGATAATTAAAATACCGGTTTGTTTAGAAATTGAACGCAGCTCTTGCATCAATGCTGTCTGATTCTCTCTATCTAAATCGGAAAATGGTTCATCCATTACCACGAACTGTTTGTTCGACAGTACAGCCCGTGCAATTGAAAGCCGTCGCATTTGACCTTCTGAAAAATTAGTTTCGTCACCAACGACAGTATTTAACCCATTTGAAAGTTGTTCAATTTGATGACTCATATGAACTGCTTCAAGCACATTCTTTATTGTGCTCAGATCAATTGGTTTATCAAGAGTGAGATTGCGATAAATGGTTGTATTAAAAAGAATATTTTTTTGTGGTACATAAGCTAGTTTCAAACTAAAACCAGTTTGTTCACGGTTATTAGTATCCGATGCAAAAATCCTTCCACTCGTAGGTTCAATCAATCCCAAAATAAGTTTTATTATGGTAGTTTTTCCAGCTCCGTTATCTCCAACAATAAATGTGATCTTAGATCTCGGTATGGTAAGATTTAAATTTTTAAATATTTCTTCTCCATCATCGGCGTAACTAAAGTACAAATTTCTAATCAAAATTTTTTCGAGATTCATTGCTTGATCGGCCTTTGATCCAATAACATTGTGGTCTTCCTGGTAAACCGACATTCGGTTGTTGACTCTTTTGATTGCTACATGTTGTTGAGATAAATACGAAATCACACCAGGCAGCGACATGAATGGATCTAAAATTGAACCAATACCAGCATTCCAAATTCCAACCATTACACTGAGTTGCAGATTATTGTTTTTCACTAATAATAATCCCCCAATAAGCGAACTAACCTCAACAAAATAAACCCCACCTACAAATAAACTACTGTTAATAGCTGCAGTGTTGACATTTTTCGTCCAATATGGGAACTTTTTCGCGAAGAAATACTGATGCTTAGTAAGTGCCCATTGTGTGCTCCCGAAAATTCTAAGCAATGGTATATTCTTATATAACTCAGCAAAAAAACGTTTATGTTCGTCATCATAGTTTTCGAATATTTGACGCACATGCGCTTGTTTTTCAAAAAAATAACGTACTAATACAAAAAAAGTTAACCCAATACATAAATAAAATACGCCGGATATCCACGAATAAAAGAAAACATAGCACAATCCCATTAGCATTGACAAAAAGAAATCAAACAGCGGTGAAACCCCTGAATATAAGTAATTTGCTATTGTTTCGGCATCCTGGTTAATTAAATTAACTAGTTCGCCTTCCTTAACTTCTTGCCTCTGACTAGAACTTATTACATTATTCATAAGTTTTAAACTCACCGTCTCGCTAACGTGCTTTTTGGTTTTTTCCAATAACATAGAATAATTAAAATAAATAATTCCATAAACAACGGATTCTGCAATTAGTGCTGCCCAAACATACCATAACTGAAAAATATTTTTCCCAAAAGCTATAGTAATTCCAACTTGAACCATTATTGACACAAATAAATTAAAGCCGCTCATGTATAATTTGCTTAGAACTAACCACAGGTACCTGTTTTGGGGAACCAACTTAAAAATTTCGCGTATATTCATAAAATCGCCTTCTTCCGCTCCATATCAAAATTTCAAATATGATCCTGTTTTCTCAATCCAAACTTTGTTCCTCAACTCTTTAATATCTCCTAGAACTATAAATTCTAATATTTTGTCAAAAAGCTCGGCTGTTAGAGCATAAATACCGTGTACTATTTATTTTAGGTTAACGCTTAAAAGAAGAATACCACCATGAATATTATTTGTAAATGATTAGAATATTAATTCTATTATCATTTTAAACACAAAAATTAAAGGTTGAAAGCTACGTATTGAAGCAAGAGACTGGGAAAAAAACTAGTCTGTAATCATAAATAAGGAATCTGTTCCCATTATGTATTAGCGACCAAACTATAAAAAAAGAAGTGGCTTCCGTGTACAGAAATTCCCGATTTAAATAAATATAGGGTTCTGCTCATCTTTTTGGACGGCTCAGCAAGCCAGAAAGTGAATGCTAAGCACGATTCCGCGGGATTGCGATCCCGTCTCCGTCACTTCGCCTTGTTTGTTTCCGCTGAGCTTTAGGACGGCTCAGAGTAGCAGAAAGCAGAGAATAACCATGACTACCGTAGGATTACGATCCCACTAACGTCACGGTTATTCTCTGCTTTCTATCGCTACTCTTCGCCCACTTTTGAACTAAAACACTTACATTTTTCCGAAATAATGATATGATATTCATAAGAACCCATGAGAATGGAAGGTGAGTAACATGTTACAACAATATAAAAACATTTTAGCTCCAATTGATGGATCAAAAGTTACAGACACCGTCTTGAAAAAGGCCATTGAGGTCGCCAAACGCAATGACACCCATCTTGACATCCTAAACGTACTTGAAGTCAATCAATTCAGTGATACCTATGGCGGTGCCGTCAGCGGTGACGTCATCTACAAACTCTCTGAAGACGTTCAAAAACGCTTAGCCGAACTAAAGAAACAAGCCGAAGATGCCGGCCTCTCAGACGTCAGTGTCCACGTTCGTTTTGGTAATCCTAAACCCGTTATTGCAACTGAGTTTCCCAAAGATCACCACAACGAACTTATCATGATCGGTTCAACTGGTTTAAACGCATTAGAAAGGTTAATGGTCGGCTCTGTAGCAACCTACGTCAGTCGTAACGCCATTTGCGATGTGTTAGTTGTCAAACCGGAGTCAAAATAAACACTAATCCTTAAATTCAAAAGGCCAGCCAAACAATTCATTTGTTTGGGCCTTTTTGTTATGGAGTGAGACATCATGAATTGGCAATATCAACGCGTTCTTCCACCTAGTTTTAAAACCACATCTATCCGAAACTTATTGCAACACAATTGGGCACTTTCACGAAAAGAAGTGCATTTTTTGCGTATCAATCGTTCGATCCTTATAAATGGTCACTATCAATCAATCAACACTGCCGTCAAGGCTGGCGATCAAGTCAATCTCAGTTTTGATTCGGCAAACTTTTCGACCCCAATTCCAAGCTTTTTACCAGACAGTGCCGCAAATTTAGATGTTTTGTTTGAAACAGAGGATCTTATCATTGCCAACAAAGCCAATGGGGTTAAAACGCATTCAAACCAACCAAATGAAATTGGCAGTCTGATGAACCATTTAGCTGCTCATTTAAAGGGCACTCCTTTTCATCCTTACAATGTGCATCGTTTGGATCAACAAACCAGTGGTGCTATTCTAGTAGTCAAGAATCCCGTTTTAATTCCTATTTACAATCGATTAATCAAAACCAAACAGGTCCATCGAACCTACCTTGCGGTTGTTCAGGGCCAGTTTTCAGTCCCCAACGGTGAAATCTCCCTGCCAATTGGCGAAACCCTTTTTGACAAACGTCAGCGCGTGGTAAATGGCACCAATGCCGCGATGGCTAAAACCAGTTATCACGTAATCCAAATGTCAGCTCATCATTCGCTCGTGGAAATTCAATTACATACGGGTCGCACACATCAAATTCGGGTGCATTTTGCCAGTTTGGGCCATCCCGTCGTTGGCGATCCTTTGTATAATCCCGAATATCACTCCGGGCAGCGTTTAGCCTTACATTCGTGGAAAATCAGCTTTCCGTTGCCGTTTTCTAGCGAAGTAAAAACAATTACTGCACCGATTCCAGAACATTTTCAACTAAAAAATAATCCTACTAGAAAGAAGTTTGATAATTTTGACAACTAACGAAACCTTACATTTATTAACCCACCATCGGTCAATTCGCCGTTTTAAAAACCAGTCTTTAGATCGTGACACCATTCAAACCTTGTTAACTGCTGCTCAACGAACATCTTCAAGTATGTTCATGCAACAATTCAGCGTGATTAGCGTCACCGATCCTCAATTAAAACAGCAATTTGCCGAAATTACTACCTATCCATTTACACAAAGTAACGGCCATTTATTCATTATGATTGCCGATCAACATCGCAATGAATTTATTGGAGAAGAGGCACATGAAAATACCAAATTACTCCATAATGGTGATCGCAGTTTGGCCGCTTTTGACGACGCTGCGTTGGCTGGCCAAAGCATTGTAACTGCTGCCGAAAGTATGGGACTTGGAGCCGTAATCCTTGGCAGCATATTAAATGACGCCCAACAAGTAATTGATCTTCTTCACTTACCCAAGCTAACTTTTCCCGTCTTTGGAATCGCTGTTGGCTACCCTGATGAGAAGCCAAATTTGAAACCCCGCTTGCCACTTGAAAGTGTCCATTTTGAAAACCATTATCAAGAACCAGATAAACAAACATTAGATGCCTATGATCAAACTATTCGGTCTTATTATACACATCGCGATTCAAACACTCGTAATGAGACCTTCAGACATCATATCATTCATGACATGCAAGTAAGTCCTAAGAAACGTTCCGAAATTCTATCTATTTTGAAAAACCAAGGTTTTTTTGAAAATTAATCAACAAGAAAAAGCGGACAGAGTTTACAACTAACTCTTCGTCCGCTTTTTCTAGTTATCCAACTTTTTGCCATAATACTTTTTTTCAGCTTCTCTACGTGCTGCTACAGCATCTTCAAAGTGTTTAAACGTTTTTGATAACACATATTTATAATCAATCATTAAATGGGCGTACCACGAATCAGACTGTTTGTCATAAGACACACCAATCACGCCACTCTTATTTCGTTTCGTAAACTTACTAGATGTAAAACTAATGCCATCTTTATTTACTAAATTAGTGGCTTTACCCACATTCTTTTGAAACGCCGGATTACACTTACTACTTTGTTTAGAAATTTCACGCTTCAAACAGCCACAACTTTTAGTTTGCCCACAGCGCAATGAATATCCATCCACAACCATTTTATTACCACATTCACACTGACACAACCACCTTACATTGCCATTGGCCGGATTACTTCCTGCCCGCTGTACAACCAATAATCGTCCAAATTTCTTCCCTACCATCGGTACCACCTGATCACCGTCCAACCATCGTTTTAATCTTGATTATTTAATTTTTTCTATTAACAATACGCCATGCTATCATTTCGGCGTTCAATATTTACGCCCATATTATAATAAATTCTTATAAAATATTCAACTAATACTTATAGTTGGTGCATATTATTCAAATCTTTATTATTTTTATCGCAAAAAAGCCTTGGTTAATTTATCACCAAGACTTTTGTTGCGCATAATTCAAGTTTTTGTCAAAACAATATCTAACTTTTAGTCTAAGGGTCTCCAAGTCCAATCCTTAACTTCAGGAAGATCATCACCATTATCACGAATATAATTATAATGTTCGACCAACTTGTTATCCATTTTCTGAATAAAGTCGGCTCCCTTTTCTGCATATTCAGGGACATCTGTAATGGCTTCCTTAGCTAAATCAAAGCGATCTAGTTGGTTAACCACCCGCATGTCGAATGAGGTTGTAATGTCACCATCTTCACGATAACCGTGCACATGAATGTTGTGATTATGGCGATCAAAGAAAATGGACTTGATCAAATCTTCGTAACCATGGAAAGCAAAGATTACAGGAGTATCTTTGGTAAAGTAGTGATCAAATTCTTCATCAGACAATCCACGTGAATTGACTTTCGGACTTTGTAACTTGAGTAAGTCGATCACATTAATAAATCGAATCTTCAAGTCTGGGAAATTGTCATGCAAAATGTTAATTGCTGCCAAGCTTTCCATGTTAGGCTCTGTACCCGCAGCCGCAAAGATAATATCTGGCTTTGTGCCTTGATCAGTACTTGCCCAATCAATAATTCCTAAACCATTTTTAGCAAGCACTTCTGCTTCCTCAATGGAATAAAACTGTGGTCGTGGTTGTTTAGATGTGACCAAAACATTGACCTTTTCTCGATCATTCATAATTAATGGGCTAACTGCCAATAACGAATTGGCATCAGCTGGTAGGTATTCACGAATGAATGCAGGTTTCTTTTCAGCCATGTGGGTCAAAATTCCTGGATCTTGATGGGTATAACCATTATGATCCTGTTGGAAACTCGTGGAAGTTGAAACAACATTCAAAGATGGATAATCTTTTCGCCATTTCAACTCACTAGCCTTACGTAACCACTTGAAATGCTGTGTTAACATGGAATCCACAACTCTTAAGAATGCCTCATAACTTGTAAAGATTCCGTGCCGTCCAGTCAACGTGTAGCCTTCGAGCCAACCTTCAGCTTGATGTTCAGAGAGTTGGGCATCCAAAATTCGACCAGCAGGAGCAAGATCTTCATCCCAATCCTTCTTAATTGGATCGATCCACTGACGATTTGTGGTTTCAAACAAGCCATAAAGGCGGTTTGACATCGTTTCATCTGGACCAAACATCCGAAAGTTTTCAGGATTTAACTTAATGACATCACGAAGATAATCTGACCAAACAATCATATCTTGTTTGACATTTTGACCCCGTTTAGTCGTGTCAACCGCATAATTACGATAATCTGGCAAACGTAAATCATGTGGCTTAACGCCACCATTCGTAATTGGATTGGCAGCCATTCGTTTATCACCCTTTGGTGCAATAGCGGCGATTTCTGGTTTGAGTTTGCCGTTCTCATCAAATAGTTCTTCAGGTTTATAAGATTTCAACCAATCTACCAGTGCATCGGAATGTTGCATGTCGGC
The DNA here is from genome assembly GCF_003533255.1 of Pediococcus sp. Classification (NCBI taxonomy): domain Bacteria; kingdom Bacillati; phylum Bacillota; class Bacilli; order Lactobacillales; family Lactobacillaceae; genus Pediococcus; species Pediococcus sp. The sequence goes on along the minus strand of NZ_DOEM01000009.1, from coordinate 44,939 downwards.
TTGATCAACAGGAATTGGAATCTGGTGAGCACGGAACGTACCTTCAATAACCGCGCCATCCCAAGTCTTAGGACCAGTCCAGCCCTTTGGTGAACGGAAAATAATTACTGGCCAATTTGGCAGCGTTGGATCGTTATTTTCACGCGCATGTTTTTGAATAGCCAAAATTTGTTCTACAGCTGAGTCCATTGCCTTGGCCATTTCTAAATTCAATTTTTCGATTCCTTGATCTTTAACCTCAACGAAAATAGGATTCCAGTTTAGGCCTTCAAAGTACTGCTTAATTTTTTCATCAGACATCCGGCTAAACAACGTTGGGTTACTTAATTTATAGCCATTAATATCCAGAATCGGTAAAACAGCCCCATCATTAATGGGATTAATAAATTTGTTTGATTGCCATGAAGTTGCTAATGGGCCAGTTTCAGCCTCACCATCACCAACAACAACCGCCGCAATTTGGTCAGGATTATCTAAAATTGCTCCTGTTCCATGAGAAAGCGAATAGCCAAGCTCGCCACCTTCATGAATAGAACCAGGAGTGACAGGAGCGGCATGAGAAGCCACACCACCTGGCCATGAAAACTGTTTAAACAGTTTCTTCATACCGGCTTCATCCTCTGTAATTTCAGGATAAACCTCAGTGTAACTACCATCTAAATAAGAGTTAGAAACCATTACTTGGCCACCATGACCTGGTCCCTCAACGTAAAACATGTTTAAGTTATATTTATTAATGACTCGGTTTAAATGGGCATAGAGATAATTTTGTCCAGAAATTGTGCCCCAATGTCCAATTGGATGAACTTTTACATCATCCTTTTTTAACGGACGTTTAAGTAAGGGATTGTCTTTTAAATAAAGTTGCCCCACTGACAGATAATTTGCTGCACGCCAAAATTTATCTAGATTTTCAAAATATGATTTTGATGAATAATCAACAGCCATTGTAGTGCTCCTTTCAAACGTTAACTTTTAAGTTTTGTTATCGAATACATCACTATAATAACCCGATTTATCGTGATGGTCAACTAATTTGAAAATTGATACGGTCCAATTTTAAAAATTATGCTTTGTATTTGTAAGCATCATTTTTAGATTAGAAAACAGGCTGACACGCTGTGGGTACATTTTTAAACCTTTCCGAATCTATATAAACTACCGCCTCATTTGAATTCTATTTTAACCGAAAAAAAGATTAATCACATCTATTGTGATTAATCAGCAAGTGTCAATTCTTCAATTTTTACATAACTTGTTTATTTCAGTTCCACTAACGCATTATATTTCATATATTTGTAGTGCAAACGCATATTTGATAGTTCAAACGGTGTTCCATCATCTAAGAAAAAGATGCCTGACATCACTCCCACTGGCTCATTAGAACTTAAATTCAGAAGTTCTTGGTCCTCTTTTGTAGACGGTTGCGCCTCAATCGACAAAAATGATTTTGTGACTGTCTGATTCTTTTTATCCTCTAAATAATTAAAAATGGAACCCGAGACAATTGTTCGTGATAACTCCGGTACAATCTTAATCGGAATATATCCTGTTTCAATCATCACTGGTTGGTCGTCCAAAAGCCGTAAACGGCGAATTCGGTACACAAAATCCTCTGAAGCTAAAAAGAGATCCGTTTGCATTTCTTTAGTAGCTGGAATGACGGAAAAGTCCAATACTTTTATGCCTGGCCTCTTGCCATTTGCACGCATACTGTCAGTCACACCCAAATTGGAACCCTCATAGTTAAACAAGGACCGATTTTTCAGATAAAGTGGATTCACAAATGTACCAGAACCACGTTTTTTAAACACGATCCCTTCATTTGCAAGAACGTTCAAAGCCCGTTTGATGGAGCTTCGACTCACGCCATACTGACTGGTAAGGGTTCGCTCATCTGGCAATTTCTTTGCCGGGAACTCGTTATCGAAGATTCGTTTTTCCAAATCTTTTAAAATTGTTTTGTACACCAAATCAGCCAACACGCGCCACCTCTTTAACTTATCGTTTATTTATACTTTAGATTATAGCATATCCACGTCTCTTACTGACTTATGCTAAAATGAAATCTAGGAAGGTGAACATCATTTCTAAAAAAAATAAGAAAAATAAAATTGATAAAACACTCGTTGAAAAAATTCTAGACAAAGCTAATATGAAGTATGAACAAATCATTTTTCCCACCAAGCAAGAAGGCGACGTTGAACAGCTTCAGGTTGACCATCTTAAAGAAGATGAACATCGCATTTATAAAACCCTTGCTTTAACTGGTAATAAGACTGGTCCGTTGGTTGGCGTTCTACCAATTGATGAACATCTTAGTTATAAGAAACTTGCAAAAGCATCTGGTAATAAAAAAGTTGGCATGATTCCGCTTAAAGAATTGGTCAAAACAACCGGATACGAACACGGTGCAAATACCCCGATCGGTATTTACGAAACCAAACATTTCCCAATCTATATTTCTGATATTGCCCAAAAACAGGGTGAAATTATTGTTTCTTCAGGAAAAATTGGTCGCTCGATCAAAATTGACGCAAACGATCTAAAAAAATTAGTCCACGCAACTTTTTCTGATTTAACAGAATAACAAAAACAGACCAAATGACTCGCTCATTTGATCTGTTTTTCAATTGTCTTCGTCCAGTCATTCAAAGAATTTACAACGACGTTTCGTTGTTCCGCGCTCCCAAACAACTGACAAGTAGCTTCGTCCATCTTTGCCAAACAGGCATGGGAAATTTTAACCATCGCTTTACCAGATTCCGTCAATGATAATGTGACTTTTCGCCAATCATATTGCTTTTTGATAACGCCTTTTTTCACTAAAGTGTCTACAAATCGCGACATTGTGGATGGCGAGTAACCCATCTGATCGGCCAGCTCGTGTAATAACACTGTTTTCTGCTCATCGATCGCCATTAATACGTAGCTATATGTGGGATTCATCCCCGTTGGTTCATAAATTTTTTTGGCAATTTTTTCGGTATCTCTTGCTAACCGATTTGAGACAAAGTACGTACAATTTTTTAAAACTGATGTCATTTTATTCCTCCTCAAACAGATCCGTTGACAAAAAGTATAACAGACATTTACTATGTATGTACAGTGATATGCATATACACATCAATAGGAGGATTTAAAATGATTACAGCAAAAAACGTTTTTATTGGGTTTGGTAAAGCAGCCAAAACACTTGCCGGAGCTCTAGCAGCCCACGGCGAATCCGTTATTATGATTGAAGTTTCAGATAAAATGTATGGTGGAACCTGCATTAACGTTGCTTGTATTCCCACTAAAACGTTATTGACAAGTTCCCAGAACAACCAATTAGGAAATGCGCAAAAAAACTATTTGAATGCCATTATTAACAAAAATGACGTTACCGGCACTTTGCGTGAAAGTAATCTTCATAAGATTTCTGACAAATCAACCGTGACTGTTTTAAATGGGCGTGCAGAATTTGAAAGTGCTACCCAACTTAAAGTCACTTACAAAAATGGCAAAACAGATGAAATCTCTGGCGAACGCATTTTTATCAATACAGGTAGCACCCCAATTTTACCGAATATTCCAGGGCTTCAAGAAAGCAAATTCGTCAAAACTAGTGAAAGTTTAATGGACCAGCGGCGTTTACCAACCCATCTCGCCATAATTGGTGGCGGTTATATTGGACTAGAATTCGCATCGATTTATGCCAACTTCGGATCTAAAGTCACAATTTTAGATGCCGGTGATAAGTTTATGCCCCGTGATGAACGGGAATTGGCCACAGAAGTTAAACAAAACTTGGCTAAAAAAGATGTTCAGTTTGAGTTCAATGCCAAAATTGACCAAATTGAAGATCATGCTGGTGGGGCTCGCATCAGTTTCACTCAAAATGGTCAAGCACGCCAGCTCTCAGTGGACACAATTTTAGTTGCAACTGGCCGTCGAGCAAACATTGATCACTTGGGACTAGACAGAGCTGGTGTCGAAACCAACCACCGTGGCGTTGTGGTAAATGAACACCTTCAAACCAATATCAAAAACATCTGGGCAATGGGTGATGTCCGCGGCGGTGCGCAGTTCACTTATATTTCACTAGATGATTATCGCATCGTGCTTGACCAATTAGTTGGCGAAGGCAAACGTACTTTAGCGGAACAAGAATTAGTTCCTCATGTTGTCTTTTTGGATACTCCAGTTGCGACAATTGGGTTGAACGAAGAACAAGCTAAGGCCCAAAATGTGTCCTATAAAGTCGGAAAAATTGCGGCAGCTTCTGTTCCCAAGACTCATGTTTTAGGAAACACAACCGGATATTTAAAGGTCTTAGTCTCACCTGACTCTCACGAAATTTTAGGTGCCACATTATACTGTGAAGATTCACAAGAATTGATCAACACCATTTCATTAGCGATGCATCAACATATTCATTATGAAGTATTGCGAGATCAAATCTACTCCCATCCAACCATGACGGAAGCGTTTAACGATTTATTTAGTGCAATTAAGTAACTGATAATTCGAAAATTATCATAAAATTTTAGTCTTATTCAGTAAAAAAGATTAGCATCATCTTCTTGAAACCAGGCCTATCTTGGCTTGGGATCTTCAAAAAGGTGATCCTAATCTTTTTTTAGAAAATTTACTTATTCTTGATTCTTTAAAACTGATTGCCAGCTCTTCATTGCGTTTTCTTCTGAATAACGGTCGCCAATTTCGTATGCTTTTTCACTGTATTTTTCTAAGACATCTGGATCACTTAACAAATCAATGATAGCTCGACTGAACAAGAACTCATCCACATCGTCTTCTTCAATCAACCGACCGTTTTCTTTATCTTTGATGATCTCACTTGGTCCATAATTACTGTTAATAGCTACCGCTGGAAGCCCATGTGACATGGCTTCAATCATCGCCAGTGGCATGGCATCTGACCCGCTTGCGCTGACAAAGAGTTCGGCTTGATTATAGACTGGGCTCAAATCATAAACAAACCCGCGGAAATTCACTTGTTTGTCTACTTTTAAATCTTGTGCCAACTTCTTCAAGCCATCCACATCTTGAGGACTGCCATAACCATAAAGGTCCAACGTCACGTTCGGAATTTTATTGCTTACAATCGCTAAACTCCGAATTAAACGGTCAATTCGTTTTTCTGAGGATAACCGGCCAACGTACAGTAAGCGATCAGCCACACGACTTCTGTGGGCCACATGTGCTTCATTACGTGTTGCATTTAAAACGGTTGTTCCCGGAATAACATAAATTGGGGTTTGTGTATGATTTAATTTTTGCGCCAAATCCTTTTTTTGTGCTTCCGTCATCACAATAATACCATCTAATTCGCCAATTCGAGCCCCAAACACTGGTTCATATGATGGATCAAATGCACTACGAACGGGTTCTTGTGGATTAACGGCGTGTACAATTGGCAATGATACGTATTTGTGTGCCAGTGTCACCATGTTCAACATCGGCAAATTGGTTTGTGCTGGGCGATCGGCAATAAAAGTTTGATGACTGCCACTTCTTCGATTTAATTCATCTAAGAAAAATGTAAATAGTTCATCGAGATTATCAAAATTATAATCTTCACCCTTATAATCAATCAACTTCAATAATGAATTTACAGGATTTCCATTGGCATCATTCATATAGTAGGACTCGTAAACCCGTTTGCCTTCTGGTGTAAACATAAATTCAGCAACAGCATTACCCGTTGGCCCAAAGTATTTGTCCATCGATTTGAATCCACGCCAATCATAAAACTCGGTTTTGGCAGTATGGCCATACGCATCATAATAATTGATGTGAGAAACTTGCCCAAAAGTACCACTGGCAAAGTAGATATCCCCGACGACTCGGTCGCCATCGTACACACGACTAAAATCAGCGCCCTGATCAATTTCGTAATCTTTGGGAAGATTCAAATCAACAGTTTTAAGTGTCTTTGGCTTTTCAATATGTTCCGTATTTTGGAAAAAGTCAAACATATTCACAACGTCAGCGTCTGCTAATCCTAGTGTATCCATGTTTCGATGCAACTCTTGATTATAATCTCGCGTCACAATCTTGGCATCCACATGATTATTATTGAAAAGGTGAATTCGGCTAATTTCAGTGTATTCAACGCCGGAATTTAAACCCATTAAATATTCATTTAAAAAGTAAATCATCTACTTCGCCTCCCCATTTTTTAAATCTTCGCTAAAGAAACGATCTGCATCAGTAATTAATTGTTGCCATGCTTTCCAGATCGCCTTTTCACTGAAACGTTCACGACTAACATAGGCATTATCACTATACTTTTGTAACGTATCCTGATTCTCCATAAGGGCAATCAATGCCTTCGCAAACGCCTTGTAGTCGCCATCTTTAACTAATTTTCCGCTAAAATCATCCTCAATAATATCAGAAGGCCCATACGGAATGTCATAGGCAACAACTGGTAATCCATGTGATTGAGCCTCCAAAACGGCAAGAGCAAAGCCTTCAACCCGACTGGTCAAAACCGAGACCTGAGCTTTATCCATGATTTCACCAATATTAGGTGTGTATCCTTTAAACTGAACCGCATCATCCAATTTCAGCTCTTTAACTTGTTGTTCCAGTGCTTTATCTGTTTTTCCGTCACCATAGCCCCAGAAATCAAGTGTCGTTTGTGGCAACTTCTTATGCACAATTGCAAACGCCTTGACCAAATGATCTAAACGCTTTTCTGGGAAAAGACGCGCAACAACAATAATTTTACCCAACGTCCGATCCGTAAAACGAACCTTATCTTTTTTCATCAGTTCGTTGGGCACAATCCCAACCGGAATCGTAAATATTGGTGTGCGTTTAGCATCAAAACGTAATTTGGCATCTGCAGTTTGACGATGGGTGGAATCCACCACCGCATTCCAATCGTAAAAATTATCCAGTGAGAACTCAAAATTATTGTTCAACACGGGGTCCATTGGGTTGTTCGGATCTGCAGTGTGCGCATTATGTAGAAATAAGACTTTATATGCCTTAGTCTTCATGTGTAACAACACCCACTCAGTTTCAACTGCCCGATCAGAAATAAAGATATTATGGCCATCATCAACCTTATTGAGTTGATCAAAGAAGAACCGTTGTAGACCCTTTAACCCTGTAAATTCATAATCTTGGCCGTGAAAATCAACTACCCGTAGCAAGGAGTTTTGAACTTTCCCTTGCCCATCATTAAAGTAGAAAGATTCGTATACAAGTTTGCCTTCGGGAGAAAAAATCTGTTCACTGCTTACCCCACCTTGCGGGTTGTGAATTTCAGCAATTGACTTAAACCCACGGTGATCATATCTTTCCCGTCGTAAAAGGTTGCCGGCATAATCAAAGTAAGTGATCACTTGAACCTGTGCGTCATGATCACTCCATGGCTCAATCCGAACAGCGATTCTTCCTTTTAAATCCTTGGCCGTATATGTTGCCGCACCTTTATCTCCACGTAGCTTACAACCATGAGGTAATTTAACGTCTTTAGCTGTGAATTTGCGCGGCTTAAAATCCCCAGATCCCTGCAAAAATTCAAATAAATTAATATGATTTTCTTCAGAAATTCCGGCAACTTCTAAATTATGATGTAAATCCACTTCAAAATTTCGTGTAACAATTTTGTTTGCAACACCACTATCGTTAAATAAATTTACTCGTTTAATTTGAGCATGTTCGATACCAGATTTATTTAAAGGAATTGTTGTATTTAAAAAGTAATACATAAAATCCCACCTTTTTAATTTAATATGAGTTTCTAATTCGATTATAACAGAAAGCGTTATCCATTTATCGCTGTTCAAAAAAATAGCGCCCGTTTTATACCGAAATTAGCTTTTCAGCAAAACAGACGTTATTTTTAAACAAACTTTTTTAGAAATCTAAACTTTCATGACGTAATTTTGGTAAACGTTTTGCAACTGTCTTAATATTCAATAGATCCCAGTCTTCCAAGTTATGAGAAATAGAGTTCTTGCCCCATGATCCACAGCCCAATGTTAAAGAAGGTGTGATGTTATTGTATTTGTAACCAATTGCACCTTGAGAAGTTGGTGTATTGATTAAAATTCGGCAGGCATCCATCTGTAAAGCAAACTTGGTAATTAGCTCGTCGTCTTCAGTATGCAAGCCAACAGTATGACCTAAGCCACCAAGATTTAGTCCCCGTTTCATTAAATGAATGGCATCATCTTGATTAGTTGCTTTAACCATTGTCAAAACTGGTGATAACTTTTCATGAGAAAGAATGTAATCACCACCAAGACTAGGCATTTCGGCGACAAGGAATTTGGCATCTTCTGGACAATCCTCAATGCCAGACCACTGAGCAATTGCATAGGCTGATTGACCAGCAACCTTCGGGTTAACAGATTCTTTTTCACGATTCATAACAGTTGACTCAAAGTTTTCCATATCAGCAGGCTTTACAAAATAAGCACCACGCTCTTTCAAACCTTTTTTGACATCATCATAAATGTCAGCGTCAACTACCATATTGGATTCAGATGCACAAATCATCCCGTTATCAAACGACTTAGACAAAACAATGTCATCCAGTGATTGTTTGAGGTTAGCAGATTTTTCTACGTATACTGGTACATTACCAGGACCAACACCTAAAGCCGGTTTACCTGTTGAATAAGCTGACTTAACCATCCCGGCACCACCAGTTGCGACAACCGTGGCGATCCCATCATGGTTCATTAAATCAGTGGTAGCAGCCATACTTGGTTTTGTAATCCACTGAACACAGTCTTCGGGAGCTCCAGCTTTTACAGCAGCTTCAGCAATGACTTTACCAGTTTCAACACATGTCTTTTGAGCAAATGGGTGAAAAGCAAATACGATTGGGTTTCGTGTTTTAATTGCCAACAAAGCATTGTGAAATACAGTTGAACTTGGATTTGTAACAGGTGTGGCACTCGCAATTACACCAACCGGCTCAGCAATTTTCATAAGACCAGTTTCTTTATCATCCATAATGATACCAACCGTACGATCATTTTTAATTGAATTATAAATATCTTTAGTTGCGAATTGGTTCTTAATAACTTTATCCTCATAAACCCCACGACCAGTTTCATCAACCGCCATTTTTGCAAGCTTTTGACGAGCATGGTAGCCAGCTTCTGCCATTGCGTGCACAATCTTGTCAATTTGTTCTTGATCCATGACACTGAGACGATCTAAAGCAATATGAGCTTTCTTAACAAGTTCATTGACCATTACTTGTGGTTCATCAATTTCCTTCTTGTTATCCAAATCTTTAATCATATTATATTATTCTTCCTCTCAGAATGAGTATGTTATTCGCTTCACAATTATAATTGTATCTTTCTAATATTCTTTTGTAAATGCCAATTGTTTACATAATCTAAAATTGATAGAAATCATTGTTTCCTATGCTATCAAAGGATTTGGACTTTGTGAATAATTCATCTCTTCAAAATGACTGATATTAATATTGTTTGTGAAATTAAGCACAAAAAGTAATCGCTTACTTCACAAACTTTCTAAAAATTGGTAGAACTGTTACCTTTATGGGAGGTATTTAGTTATGAAATGGAACGGTCCAATTGTGGGAATTAATTGTCTTTTTTAGGACAGTTTTTCAAGTCAGCAATTAGAAGATAAACAAGCTTCCAGCGGGATTGCGATCCCGCCTCCATCTCGCTTATCTTCTAATTGCTCCCGACTTGTGCCACTCACTTTTTTAGGACAGCTCGGCAAAACAAGAGGGAGAATATAAGCATGCCTACTGCGGGGATTTCCCCCGCTTACGGCACATTTATATTCTCCCTCTTATCGTTTTGCCTCGCTCACTTTAATTTAGTCGGCTTATGCTCCACTGACTTTTGCAACAAGCGGATCAACTCACCCGTTTGCACCTGATCCACAATCATATTCGATGTCACCTGCATCAACTGTTCCGCCAAATTCTTCGCAACCGTCGTCGTATGCTCCATCCCGATTCGTGCAATCTTCTGATTCACAATATCAATAAACCGATCATATGCCTGCTTTGGATAATCCGTCGCCGTTATTCGGTCAATCCCCGATCTAATCACCACTATCGGAAACGACTGCTTCAACAATGTAATCAACAAAATATCCGCTACCTGCATCACCTGATATTTTTTCTTAGTCGGTGCTACCACCGCTTTTTGCTTCACATAATTATTAATCATCGTTGGCGTTACCGGACCCATTACCAATGGTCCTGTATATCCCGTTAACAACGCCACTACCTGGTCCATATACAAATCAAAATTTGGCAACTCATCCCAATGTGGAAGTCTAACTTCTCTTACTGTTTTCAACCAATGATTATACGATTCTAATTCACTCATTTCATTCACCCCGTCCATAGATGTTAGCTTCATTATATCATGATCATCTAGTTTTTAGAACTAGATTGACCGTTCATATCCTATTTTCGTGACGAATCGGGTAAAAATGTGCTATTCTTAAAAAAATACTTATGAATTGAGGCACTTATTTTGTTTGAATTTACAAAAAAACGACGTGTAGCAGATGAAGTTAAAGAAATCATTCCCCAACCAGTAATCGATGGCATCTGGAAAACTCTGAAACAAATGAAAACTGATAAACTTATAGTTTCTCCAGTTATTGCATTTGTGTTTAGCGATGACTATACCGAGGATACAATTTATGTCATGGGTCTCCAAAATTCCGGTGCTGTAGCCAAAGAATATGACATTGCCTACAGTGGCGAAAAGAAGTTTCTTGGCCAAGGTACCATCATTGTCGTCAAAGATAAGCCAAAGACGCTATCGATGAGCATCAGCGAACTAAACAAGCAATCAAAGGAGTAATCCAAGATCTTGAAAAATCTTAAAAAAATTACTTTAATTATTGCTTTAGGCCTTTTGAGCGTCAATTTAGTTGCCTGTGGTAACCAAACAAATTCAAGTTCTACCAAAGAAAAAGTAACTAGTTCAAAAAAAGCCCAATCTTCTTCAAAAAAGGTCATCAAAAAAACAGCATCTTTAACTGGTCAAAAATTCCAGACGCCACAAGGTTTGTTTGTAATTACAGAAAATCATGTGACAGCTTCAGCCACCGCCGGGAAAAAAGTTTTGATTTTACGATATACTTTTACTAATTCTAGTAAATCTCAATTAGTTCCTTCAGATTATTGGTATAAATACCTCAAAGCCACCCAAACAGTCAATGGTAAGACCAAAAAGCTTGTCCAAGGCTCATTACCATTTTCAACCAGTACAACTAAGGATGACTCACTTGAAAATTCTTCAGTCAACGAAGTCAAGTCAGGTAAAACACTTAATGCAGAAGGCTCATGGGAACTCGCAAAAAACGGTGCCCCTGTAAAGATTAAATTTTATGATTCACATCATCAATTAGTTGCAACACGGCAATACGCTACAGAATAGTTTAGATTCTAAAATATCCGTTTAAATCATTTTTGGTTTAGACGGATATTTTTTTATTTCCGCTGAGCTCTAGGACGGCTCAGAGTAGCAAGTGCCCATAAATAAAAGCATGCCTACTGCGGGAATTCTCCCGCTTACGGCACGCTCTTATTTATGGGCACTTATCGCTACTCTTCGCCCACTATTTTTATGGCATATCATTTCCAGCCGCGTAATAAATGTCATACCATTCTTGCCCGGTCATTTCCACATCACTACCAACCAACGATTCCTTAATATGCTGTGGATTCATTGATCCCACCAACACTTGGAACTTCGCCGGATGACGGAGAATCCATGCCGTTGCAATCGCATTCTTTGTCACCCCATACTGGTCTGCCAATTCCTGCATCTTTTTATTCAACTCTGGAAACTTCGGATTATCAATAAACGGTCCGTTAAAGTTTCCCCATTGATACGGTGACCACGCCTGAATCACAATATCATGAATCCGTGAATACTCTAAAAATTGTCCATCATGATCCACACCACGCTCATCCTGCATATTTGTATGCATTCCGAAATCAATCATATTACTATGCATAATTCCGAATTGAAGTTGGTTAAACATCAATTTCTGTGAAACAGAACGTTGTAACAATTCAAATTGCATTGGGTTAAAGTTTGAAACACCAAAATGACGAACCTTCCCCGCCGTTTGTAATTCATCAAACGCCTCCGCAATCTTGTCTGGTTCCATCAATGGATCTGGACGATGAAGTAAAACTGAATCCAAATAATCTAAATTCAAGCTTTGTAATTCATGATTAACAGCATCAATAATATGTTGTTTTGAAAAATCATAACGATTTCCATAAGGCTTACCAGAGCCATCATCGTTACCATTACGAATCCCAACCTTAGATTGAATCCATAAATTATCACGACTTACAGATGACTTGTCTAAAGCATCCCTAAAAACGAGATCTGATTTGCCACCACCATAAATATCAGCAGTATCAATAAAGTTCACACCATTATCAACAGCTGTTTCAATTACTTTTGTTGCAGCATCCGTATCCAACGCATCCATACGCATAATTCCTAACGCAACGTTAGAAACTTTTTTGCCACCAATTGTAATTTGTTTCAAAAGTATCACTCCTAAAATTAAATTTATACTATCCAGCTACCAGCTTACCACCTTTCAAACTAAAACTAAATTAATTTGGCATCGGTTACAATATCTATATGTTTCTTCAACTTGAGATTAAAAAAGAGACCATCACAACAACTGTGATGGTCTCTTTCATCAAATTTAATTAAACTTTAGTTGATTGGAATTTGTTTGCCACTTTGAAGCTTTTCTTCACTCTTTGGCAATGTAACCTTCAAAACACCACCGTCATAGGAAGCACTAATCTTATCACGATCAATATTTGGAAGATAGAATTGACGAGACACATTGCTGTAACTACGTTCTTGACGAATTAAATTACCTTTTTCGTCCTTTTGTTCCTTATCAACATTATGTTTGCCCGTAACCGTCAATGTATCATTATCATAATTCAAATCAATATTTTCTTTCTTGAAACCGGGCAGTTCTGCTGAAACTTGATAATCCTTTTCATTTTCACGGATGTCCGTCTTCATTGAGCTACCTTCAGTCATTGATTTGAAGAAATTCTTCCCAAAATTATCGAAAAAATCAAGTGGTGCAAAATCATCAAAATCTCTGTTTCTCAACTCGTTAGCCATAATTCAAGACTCCTTTTTTATATAATTTTTCGTACCTCATTTCCTCGGTACAACTATATAGTAAGACCATCTAAAATCGAATGCAAGAATTTAGCACTCCACATTTAAGAGTGCTAAAGTGATTAGATAGGATCCCGCGGTTGAGCCATTTCAATTTCAGCATTTTCAAACTAAGCCTAGAATAATTAGCGTCAAATCTTTGCTATCATCAAAAAAACAACTATCTCCATTAACTGGAAAATAGCTGTTTGAACTTTTAGTTTTAGTAAGTAACCATTTTATGCGTTTCGTTAGGTTTGTCTTGAACTTTCAAATCTAGCGCCTCACCTAAAATGTGTAATGCCTTCTCACGAGTCTTGACTTGATCCATATCAAAGATAATTGATTCAATCGCACCACCAATGAAGTCAAATCGTTCACAGAAAATGTAAGGATCTTCATTATCACGATGATGAAATTCGTCTTCAATTTTTTCGTAGAATCCTTGGCTCCATAAACGGTCATGCATATCAGGAAAATCATTTTTGGTAACGAAGCCCTTCTCTGCAATCATGTCAGCTGCTTGTTTGACGTCTTCTTTATCGAAGTCAATCTTTGCAATCTGTTCTTCATCTGTTTCTACTTTAATTCCATCATCTTTTGCCATTTCTGAGATCTCCTTATTTATATTTTTACGACCTCATCCTAGCACTACTTTTTTGAATCGTTAAGAAAAAGCGCTTTATTTTTGATTCCACGTCGCAATCATGCGTTTTTGCCGCCGAATTCCCCACAGCTTATCTAGCTCGGTTACAATCAAGACAACAATTCCGGCAAACACTGGAATCAACCATAAGTGCCAGTCTAAATTAGCAGTACTAAAAATCACCTGCATAAATGGCAAGTATGTGATTCCGGCCTGCAGAATCAGGAGAACCGCAATAATGGCAAACGCCATCGGATTTCGGAAAATATCTTTTGACAACGCAGGTTTGGGTGTTCGAATATTAAACAGATAAAAAATCTTACCGACAACAATCACATTTAACGTCACTGTACTTGCAACCACAGTACTAATATCTTGCAATGTCAACCACTTGAAAGCACTGATTCCCAAACCAGCAATTAAAAAGGAAACATAGACAATCTGCCACACATCTTTTCGATTTAAGAAGGCTTGGTTACTCTTTCGTGGCATGCGTTTCATAAGTCCCTCTTCGGCCGGTTCAAACAAAAAGGCAAACTGGATCGTAATGGCGGATACCATGTTAATCCACAGTAACTGGGTTGGCACTAACGGTATTTCCTGCTGTAAAAGAATCGAAATCAAAACGATCAAACCTTCTGCAAAACTGGTTGGCAACAAGAACCGGATTGTCTTCTTGATGTTGTCATAAACATGCCGTCCCTCTTTAATTGCGGTTGTTAGTGTCGCAAAATTATCATCGGCTAAGACCATATCCGCGGCCTCTTTGGCCACATCGGTTCCTTTAATTCCCATGGCAATTCCAATGTCAGCCTTTTTCAAAGCAGGCGCATCATTCACACCATCACCTGTCATCGCTGTAACGAGACCATTTGCCTGGTAAGCTTCCACAATTCGTAACTTATTCATAGGTGTCGTTCGGGCAAACACATTATAGTTTTGAATCACTTTTTTCAGTTGATCATCTGAAAGTTCGTCAATTTCGGCACCTGTAATGGCCGAGATTTTAGAATCTAGGCCCAGTTTTTTGGCAATTGCTGCCGCTGTTTCAGGATGGTCACCCGTAATCATTTTTACTTTAACGCCAGCTTCGCGCATCTCTTTTAAAGCCACAATTGTTTCTTCACGAGGTGGATCGATAATCCCGGCAATTCCAAGGAACTGAACCCCTTCAAGCACCAACTCATGGGTTAAAGTGTGAACTTCACGTTCAACTTTTCGATAGCCAAGAGCGACCACCCGCTCACCATTGCGTGCCAGTTTGGAAACTTGATTAGTCCAGGCATCCACGTCAAACTTCGGATCTGCTTGTTTGGCCATTGCAAACACCTTATCAGGCGATCCTTTGACTAAAATCACTCTTTGACCGTCACTATCTTCATCCAATTTTGCAATGTATCGATAATCAGAATCGAAAGGAATTTTATCAAGCTCCACTAAATCTGGTTCGTTTTTCTTAAATACTTTATGATACAAAGTTAAAAAAGCACCATCAGTGGGCTCACCATTAATTTCCCATTTACCCTCTGTTTCGATAAGCCGGGTATCATTTGCCTCGTGTCCTGCCACCAATAAACGATCCAGATCTTCATCATGTCCAGGAATAATGGACTGACCATTTTGCGTAATTTTGCCATCTGGTTGATAACCAGTTCCGCTAACTTCGTAGTGACCTTTTTTCGTAATTAAGGTATCAATGGTCATTTCATTTTTAGTCAACGTTCCTGTTTTATCAGTATTAATAACGTCCACTGCTCCCAAAGTCTCCACGGCCGGCAAAGTTTTGACAATTGCATTAGCTTTTGTCATCTTCTTCACACCCATGGCAAGCACAACCGAGGTACTTGCTGGTAAACCTTCAGGAATTGACCCGACCACCATTGTGATCACGGCAACCATTAAAACGGAAAGCGAATAGACTTGAGTGATCAGCCCAAAAACAGTTAACAAAACTGCCACGGCCACAATCGCATATGACAAATACTTACCCAAATCATTAATTTCACGCATCAGCGGTGTTGTTTTGGATTGCACCTTTTCCATGCTGGCATTGATTTTACCAATTTCGGTTTCAGCACCCGTCGCAGTTACAAGGCCCAGACCACTACCGTTCGTCACAGCCGTTGACGCATATGCCATATTTAATCGATCTGCCAGAGGCGTTTTCGGATCGGTCAATAAGTCATCATTTTTTAAAACAGAATCAGTTTCCCCTGTCAAAGAAGATTCTTGAATTTTTAAATTATCGGCGGTTAAAATTCGCAAATCCGCGGGAACGTTATCGCCAGCCTCTAGGAAAACCAAGTCACCCACGACTAAGTTTTCGGCAGCAATATCTTCTCGTTTGCCATCACGAATAACCGTTGCTGAAACTTGTAGCATTTGTTTGATCTTTTCAATGGCTTCAGAAGCCTTACTCTCTTGAAAATAACCAATCAGTGCATTTATAATCACAACCAGCCCAATAACAATCGAATCTGAATATTCTCTTAAAAAGAAAGTCGCAATAGCTGCAACTAAAAGAATATAGGTAATACTATTGTTGAACTGTTTGAAAAACCGTTTCAGCTTGCTTTGCTTCTTTTGAATCAACGCGTTGGGTCCATTTTGTTTGAGTCGTTTTTCGGCCTCTAAACTTGTGAGCCCTTGATCAAGCTCTATTTGGTCTTGCCCTAAGAGTTGATCCACAGTTTGCGTATACGGGTGGGGTGGTTTACCCTTTTTCAATTCCCCACCATAGTCGGTACTATCCGAAGCAGAACTTTTTGTCATAATTTAAAACTCCTCCTGTAAAAATTTATTCTGGTATTATCTTTGGTAAGTAATAGCATATCTGAATTTAAGTGTAGTGTCAAAGGATAACTTATCCGTTTTATAAGAAATCTTAAACTGTTCACACTATTTTCATATTCATTCTTAAATTATCGCAAAATAACTTATATCTGTGGCCAATTCCGAAAGATTTTTCTTATCAGACGCGCTATAATATAGAGATAATGTAATTACAAAAGAAATGGGGAATGTTCCTTGGACAGTGGTCAGATAATCAGCGATAGTATTATCATTTTGATTACCTTCATCCTGGCATATTTTTTCGTTGCCGCAGAATTTGCACTTGTTGAAAGTCGATTAAGTGCATTGGAAGAAGCACGGGAAACAGCAGTTGGTGGGCGGCTCAAAAAAATTAACCGAGCTATCCACATGGTTTCAAATTTAAACGAATATCTTTCTACCACACAGGTTGGAACGTCAGTCTGTGGAATTATTTTAGGTTGGATAGGTGAATCGTTTGTAGAATACTTCATTATTCGCTTTTTTGGATTCACACATCTCATTAATCAAGCTTCGCTACATGCGATTGGAGCAATTATTGGTGTTTTACTCCTAACCTACTTGGAAGTCGTTTTAACAGAAATTGTACCAAAGAATATTAGTATCGATGTCCCCATGAAAGTTTTAATGTCGATTGTGACCCCATTACATTGGTTTCACACGGCATTTTATCCATTCGTTTGGTTACTAAATGTTTCTGCAAGTGGCATCGTCAAAATGGTGGGTATGGAGCCTGCTGATGAAAGCAACGAGGTCTTTTCTCAAGCGGAAATCCTGAGTCTTTCTAAAAATGCTGTTTCTGGCGGTGAACTTGATCAAAATGATTACGTTTATATGCAACGTGCTTTTGATTTTAACGATAAAGTCGCAAAAGATATTATGATTGATCGTACACAACTGGTAGTTCTGGATGTGAACGCTACAGTAGATGAAGCGTTATTGCTTTACCTGCAAAAGCGTTTCAGTCGTTTCCCAGTGGTTGCAAATAACAACAAAGATAAAATTCTGGGCTATGTTTACAATTATGATTTGATTCGTCAAAGTCGAGTAGATGGCGATATTAAGGTCAGCAAGTTACTGCGGAATATCATTACCGTTCCTGAAACTGTACCTTTGCAAGACGTTTTGCAAAAAATGCTCCAAAAACAAACGCCTATTTCCGTTGTTGTTGATGAATATGGTGGTACTAGCGGTATTATTACCGATAAAGATATTTATGAAGAAGTTTTCGGAACAATTAATGATGAAGTTGACGATGTTTCTGGCGATTATATTCATAAAGAAGCTGACGGCACTTATCATGTCAGTGGTAAAACTACCATGTATGATTTTGAACGGTACTTTGGCATTGACGTTCCCGGTTTCGAGGGCGAAGATGTGGTGACACTTGGTGGGTATGTCATCGATCATCATCCAAACATTCAAGTGCATGATCAGGTCCGTATTGATCGCTATGATTTTGAAGTTCTTGATAATGAGAATGCGCATATTGATTGGTTCCACGTCACTAGAATTCCTGATGAAGAATATAAAAAGTTACAAAAACATGCAGAAGATGAGCGGTTAAACGCAGACGAATAGCATGTTGTAATGATAGACACAAGTCGAGTTAATTGGCTTGTGTCTTTTTTGTTTTGTTATGAGTTTGATTTTACGTTACAATTCGCTCACTTAGGACAGCTGCTTGCGACAGCAAAACCAATATAACCATGCCTTACCGTGGGACTTTCATCCCACTATCGGCACAGTTATATTGGTTTGACTTACCGTCACAATCCGCTCACTTTTTAGGACAGCTCCACAAGACAGTTCCAGAAATATAAACCCGCCTAGCGCAGGACTTCTTCCTGCTGCCGGCACGTTTATATTTCTGGAACTATTCGTCTTCATCCGCTCACTTTTTTAGGACAGCTCCACAAGTCATAAAAGATCCCATAAGCATGCTTCCAGCGGGAGATTCCTCCCGCATCCATCATACTTATGGGATCTTTTATTACGACTTGTTACGCTCACTTTTCCCTTACTTAACGCTTTGCCTCGCCCACTAATCTAAGAACCTTCTCTTCAAATACTTTGGCAAACCGTCATCTTCACTTGCTTCCGTTACCTCATCCGCCTGGGCCTTTATTTCATCCGCACTATTGCCCATTGCCACACCCGTTCCAACTGCCTTCAACATTCCCAAATCATTCTTATCATTTCCAAACGCAATCGTATGATCCTCCGGAATTCCATACTGGTTCGTTATCGCCCGTACCGCACTCGCCTTATCCACTCGTTTCGGAATCAACTCAATATTATCTGGACTCGATGACGACACATTTAACACCTGCGCATCTATCAATTTTTGCCTTGCAATCCCCAATTTATCCAACTCACCCTTTGCAATCACAATTCCATTAATAATTTGATCACTCACATCGTTCAAATGATCACGGTCATGCACATCTTCAAATTTTCCAGCACCATCTTGCATAACTCGCATCCGCGCCAATCGACTCAAATCCCATGGCTTACGTCTCGTATAAAAAGTTCGATCCGTACTAAAAAAATTGGTCGACAATCCAAGCTCAGTTGTCACATCATAAACCGTACTAATCGCTTTCCAACCCAAATGATCCATATGCAAATGATTTCCTTTTTGATAAACAGATCCATTCGACGCAATTACTTCTACCTTCGAATTAATTCGTTTTTGAATTACCTGTGCTAATGAAAGCATCCGTCCCGTTGCAATGTAAAAGATAAATCCTTGTTGCTGCAACTGTTCAATCACCTTTTTTGTCATTGCCGATACATTTTGATTATGTGAAATTAGTGTGCCATCAATATCCATAAATACTATATAAGGTTCCAAAGCGTTAGCCTCAATTCTTTTTCAATTTTGTCTCTACAGTCCTAGTTTACTACTTTACTAAAGCGGTTCCACCGTTTTTAAAAAATATCTTTTTATAAAAAATTAAGTGTTACAATGTTAATAATGTTCTACAATAAAAATAGTAAAGTTTAAGGGGGTTCCATCATGTCGATTATTAACATTTTATACATCTCAGTCGCTGGAAATACACGCTCCTTCACACAAGATCTCCAAGACTATGCTGAGGAGCAACATTCAAAAGATGCCACTAATCCCCTCATTTCATTAAAAGAAGTCTCTGAAGAAACTGATTTTGAGAGTGAACAAGAACCATATTTTGCGTTTGTACCTACTTACCTAGATGGCGGAAACGGCGTTGACAATGGTGTCAAAGAACTCGTGACCAACGTTTTGGGCGAATACATTGCCTACAAAGATAACCGCAAATTATGTCTTGGGGTTATTGGCAGTGGTAATCGTAACTTCGGCCTGCAGTACTGTTTAACCGCCAAACGTTATGCCCGTGATTATGGTTTTGAATATTTGGACAACTATGAGTTACGCGGTAATACCGCCGACTGCAAACGAATTTACGAAACAATGAAAAAAAACAATGTTTTAAACACCGTCTCAAAAGAAGTTTAATTAGTTTTAAAAGTCAAAACCGCCAAATTCAAAAAATGAATTTGGCGGTTTTGGTTTCTGTTTTTAATTTTAACAGCTATAAGAGTAGATATTTTTCTAGGCTAATGCGCTTCTATTTTTATAGCCGAAACGTGCTAAAAAGAGCAGCCTTCTCCGCTCAGCTACGATAGCCCAACGATTCCTAAACCGAATCATTGGGCTATCTATGCTATGCTCGAAAGCTAAACGCTCTTTTTAGCACTCTTTTATTTTTACCAAGTAATCGTATCCGGATCCGTCGCCAATCCTGCAACGCCACGCAACCCATCAATTGTCTTCATATCTGCTTCATCAATCTCAAAGTCAAACAACTTTGTATTTTCAATAATACGTGCTTCATGCACTGACTTTGGTAATGGTAAAAATCCATGTTGCAATGACCAACGCAACACTACCTGTGCAACTGTCTTGCTATACTTCTCACTCATTGTCTTGAGTTCATCCACAGCAAAAATTTTACCTGTACCAAGAGGACTATACGCTTCTGACAAAATATCATGCGCATCATTATACGCAACAACTTCTGGCTGCAAATCACTCGGATTCAAGAAAATCTGGTTAACTTGCGGTGTAACCGTCGCCGTCTTCAACAATGCATCTAAATGCTTAGGACGGAAGTTAGAAACTCCAATTGTCCGCAACTTGCCAGCTTTTTGAGCTTCTTCCATTGCGCGCCAAGTATCCGCATTCGTCTTTTCCCATGAATCACGATAAGCAATTGGATTTGGCCAGTGAATTAAGAACAGATCCAAATAATCTAATCCTAAATTATTCAAAGATTTATCAATTGCCTTCTTGGTATTTTCATATCCATGATCGTTTCCAGTCAACTTTGAAGTAACCCAAAGTTGATCACGGGCAACGCCACTATCCTTAATACCTTTACCCACACTTTTTTCGTTACCATAAGCAAAGGCAGTATCAATATGGCGATAACCTGCTGCAATGGCCTCTTCAACTGATTTCTCAGCCACATCACCATCCGGCGTCTGCCAAGTACCAAAGCCAACAATTGGAATCTTGACGCCGTTATTTAATTCATAGGTATCTGTTAATTTTGTTAATTTTGCCAAAATAAATCCTCCTATCAAATATTATCTATATTATAAAGCAAAACTACTAGACTTGAAAAAGATTTGGTTTCCGCGCTAAATTATTCTATGAGAAACGCATATAAACGCTAATTTAAGGAAGTCTCGTTGTGAATAAAAAATCTGATTTCAATAAACGCCTATTTTTCTTAGCCATTTCCATTGTCCTAAACTCATTTTCCAACGCGTTAACCGTGGCGAGCCACTGTGGAAGTGCCTTATGGACGGCTTCTTCTGTCAATTTGAGCGAATGGTTTAATTTTCCACTAGGAACTGTTTTATTTGTCGAAGGAATCGCCGTCGTTATCGCAAATGGTCTTCTACTCAAACATTTTGACTGGCATCGCATGCTGGGAAACTTAGTATTTATGGTGCCATTTTCTTATTTAGTTGGAGCAATTAGTAGTGGTTTAGATACGCATGGTTTTTTGAACTTACCATTAAGTGTCCGTATTATCGCTGATGCCCTCGGAATCGTGGGGATTGGCGTAGCGGTTTCCATTTATCAACGGGCCAACATCGTGTTACATCCCAACGATGACTTAACTTACATCGTTCGCTTCAAGTTCATGAACGGCAAAGCAGCGGTTGCCCAGTGGGTCAGCTATATTCCAGCCATTTCAATCATTTTATTGACCTTTATCGTCACCCACCATATTTACTCGATTGGTTTAGGTACCATTCTTGCTTTCATCCTGCAAGGAGCCGTAACAGGTTGGGCCGATCGCCACGTATTTACAACTCTTAAACATCACTTAAATGTTTAGACATAATTGGTAGGAAGAAAAACGGGACTGTGCTATCATTTTATATGTAGGATATTTCATAAAAAAAACGATATGTGGGAGGATTTATCATGGTGAGATCACGGGTACTGCAGTTACAAAAAGGCGGCAATTTTCGAGAACTTGGTGGTTATCAGACAATGGATGGCCGCACAATTAAGTGGCATAAAGCAATTCGTTCTGGAAAACTCGGCAGTTTAACCGATCAAGACGTCTCTTTTTTGGACACTTACGGATTAAAATATGACGTGGACTTCCGTTCGCCTGAAGAAAAGGCCCAAGCACCAGACCGAATCCCAGCCCAAACTAAATATTTATTTATGCCAGTATTTTCAACTGATGAAACCCAAAACTCCAAGCAAACGGATCGCTTACAACGCAAAATGGACACTGATCCCACAACTGGTCGTCAGCAAATGCATCACGTCTATCAAGATATCATCACGAATCCCCACTCACAAACAGCTTATCGACGTTTCTTTGACGTTTTGTTGGAAAATGATGGTCAACAAGATACCTTACTTTTCCACTGTACCGCCGGAAAAGACCGCACTGGCATGGGCGCCGTTTTCTTTTTAAGCGCCCTTGGTGTAAATGAAGACACCATCAAGGCTGATTATTTACTCACAAACAAAACCACAAAACCAATGTTAGACAATTTGGTTAAAACCTTGAAACTCAAGAATTCACCATCAGCCTTCATTCAAAGTATGCGTGATTTACAGAGTGTACAAATTTCCTTCTATAATACCGCGATGGATCAGATTCAAAAGGTTTCAGGAGACATGCCAACTTACCTCCACGACTATTTAAATCTTTCTACGAACGATATTCATGATTTACGGCACATTTACTTAGAATAATATTTTCTACAAACAAAGAGGGCTATTGAATGAAAAGAAAGAATCTTATTGGACTTGGAATTGTGGCACCAGTGGCCTTAGGAGTTTCTGCCCTAACGGCTGCCAGTGCTAAATTATACGATTACGCGTTTCGGCGCGTGGATTACGTTCCTGAAACTTCAGCAGATAAACAGAAATATGCAGATGATTATTACAGATATGTAAACTGGTTTCATAAGGTAACCACGAAACAGTGGACGCTTCACCCTTCTGATTTAGAAAACCGTGTCGAAGCGACTTTTATTCCATCTGCAAGTGAAAATGCCAAAACGACAGTTATCATAGCTCACGGTTATAAAGGTAATGGCGAGACGATGTCAAACTACGCTAAAATGTTCTATGACATGGGTTACAACGTCTTGTTACCAGATGATCGGGCCCACGGCAATAGCTCAGGTGACTACATTAACTTTGGCTGGATTGATCGCCTCGACTTTGTGGAGTGGGCACATTCTGTCATTAATAATGTGGGCGAAGATTCCAAGATTATTATGTTTGGCGTTAGCATGGGTGGTGCAACCATTCAAATGACGAGTGGCGAGAATCTCCCTCCTCAAGTTAAACTAATGATTTCCGATTGTGGCTATTCAAATTTACGTTCTGAGTTGGCTTATTTGCTGAAACACCAATTTCATTTGTCACCAACCGTTTTTGTGCCGATCATAAACGCAATTAATCACCATCGAATGGGCTTTTCGATTGATGATGTTTCCTCGGTCAAACAACTTCGTAAAAATACCCGCCCGTTTTTATTTATTCACGGGGAAAAAGACATTTATGTCCCTACTTACATGGTTGACGAATGTTTCGAAGCTTGTCCTGAACCAAAAGATATCTGGATTGTGCCAAATGCATCCCACGCTGAAAGTTTCTGGATGAATCCAAAAGCTTATCAAGCTAAGATTCAACGGTTTATTGATAACTATTCAGATTAACCTGTGAAATAAAATAAACATGACACTAGGAACGATTCCCAAGTGTCATGTTTTTATTTAAGCAAATTTAAAATGTTTACCTTTTTAATTAATAGTCTTCAGTAATTTCTTTCTTTTATATTTCGACGATGGACGATGCTAGAAACTTACCATACATTTTTTGCCTTTAAGCGTCATGTAAAACTTCCAGCATTTGAGCGAAAGTCACGCGTCTAGTTTCTCTTGGGATAAAGCTTCGAATTTCATCTTCGTTAAAACCAACTTGTAACTTATTATGGGTGAAAATAATTGGTTTTTTGATCAAACTTGGATAGTTCACTAACAACCGGTGCAATTCAGTAATTGTGAGTGAATCGATATATTTACGGCCAAATTTTTTAAACATCTTAGATCTCTCCGAAATGATTTCATCGGCGCCGTATTCTGTCAGTGATAAAACTTTTTTTAAAGTATCTAACGAAATTGCCTGTGAAACAACATTAACTTTATTGTAGGCTAAATTATGTTCATCTAACCATTGACATGCTCTCCGTGCTGAACCACAACTTGGACCCCATAAAACTGTTATTTTTTCCATGCAAAGCGCTCCTTTAAAATTTAGTTATAATTACCATAAGTAAAATTATAGACTAAACAATTAGTTTTGTCTACTCTTTTTTTTAACTAATTGTATAAGCTCAACCAAGATTAATCTATTGAGCATTTTTCTTTAGGGTATGTTAAACTTTAGATATCAACTAAACCAGGACATAGGAGGATTTTCATATATGGAAACAAAAAGATCATTTAATTGGAAAGCGTTGTTACTTTTCATTGTCGGCGTCGAAGTACTTGGAAGCCTATCTTCTTTGTTTGCCGGAAATATCAAAGAAATTTATAATTCACTGTCCCTCCCACCACTAGCACCACCAGATTATCTTTTTGGAATCGTTTGGCCACTCCTTTATTTGTTAATTGCAATATCTGGCTACCTTATTTACCAATCAATTGCTTTTAAAGGTGAAAAAACAACAAGTTACCTATTGTTTGCCGTTCAATTAGGCCTAAACTTTGTTTGGAGTATTGTTTTCTTCGGTGGAAACTACTATTGGGTTGGCGTTGTGATTGTGATTATTTTGGATTTGGTCGTGCTAGGTTGCATTTTACAATATTATAAAGTTAACCGGGCTGCCTCAGTCTTACTAATTCCCTATCTAATTTGGATCTTGTTTGCAACTTACTTAACGATTGGTGTTGCAGTTCTCAATTAAAATGCCGTCAAAACGTGGCTGATTGCGAGTTAACAAACCTTTAAATCTTTCGTCACACAATATTCATAAATAGAGGGTATTATAATAAACATAGATAAGAGCTAAACAACTTTATCTATATGAAAATAGCATACTCCTCCAAAGTTACTATATTTCATTGTTTTTCATGATAACAACCTACTCCCCTATATAAAGAGACCGGTCAGTGATGATCGGGTCTTTTTTTGTTTACAATTTGATTTTTAAACGAACCAATTCATATTTGGTATAATGAAGCCAATGATAGTTTGGAGGGATCAAAGTGAAAAAAGAACGCTTATTAGATATCGACGGTAGTGTCAACTTTCGTGAACTCGGCGGATACACCACGCAAGATGGCCGCACAATTAAGTGGCAAAAGCTATTGCGATCTGGAGATCTCAGCCGTTTAACTGCTAAAGATGTGAAAAAGTTGGCTAATTATGGGTTGCACTACGACATTGATTTACGATCACCTTCTGAAGCTAGCTGGTTAAAGGACCGTTTACCAGATAACACCATCTATCGTTCTTATCCAGTCTATCCAATTGCCCAAAATGACCACTCTGACCTTCCAAAGGTACCGGAAAATTCAGACAATGCTGATTATTCGCATCCCTACGCACTCATGATTTTAAATCCACAAAGTCAGTTAGCTTTCAAAACAATGTTTCAAGATATGCTGAAAAATGATCAGCCGAAGCAATCACTTCTTTTTCACTGTGCTGCTGGCAAAGATCGAACTGGTGTTGCTGGATTTTTAATTCTAACTGCTCTCGGAGTAGATTACGACACCATCAAACAGGATTACATTTTGACAAACATTGTTTACAGCACCTTTGATCAAGACACTTTGCGTAAGCGTCTGCAAAATGACAAAGCAGAAGAGTTTGTCAATCAAATGAATGCCGCATTTCAGGTCCAAGGTGACACACTTGATGTGGCCAAGCAGGCAATTCTTGATAATTACGGTGACTATGGTAACTATTTTGTTAAAGCGATGGGATTGTCTGAAGCTGATTTAAATGATTTAAGAAGAATTTATTTAACTTAAAGAAGGCACATTATGAAAAAGCAGCGCGTTTTACCTATTGAATCGGGTTTAAACTTTCGCGAACTTGGGGGATATCCCACGCGCAATGGGAAGACAATCAAGTGGCAAAAACTGCTACGATCCGGTTATCTTTCTGTGCTCAA
The DNA here is from genome assembly GCF_003533255.1 of Pediococcus sp. Lineage (NCBI taxonomy): Bacteria > Bacillati > Bacillota > Bacilli > Lactobacillales > Lactobacillaceae > Pediococcus > Pediococcus sp. The sequence goes on along the minus strand of NZ_DOEM01000009.1, from coordinate 18,546 downwards.
AAAAGAGGATCGCAACTTTCTTTTGAATTATGGGCTGCGGTATGTGGTCGATTTGCGATCCGATTATGAAATTACCCGTAATCCGGACCCACAAATGATCAATGTCAGACAAATTTCAGATTCGGTATACCCGTTTAGCAACCACCCTTCTACTAGCTTGAAACAATTTTTCAAAAATCTCTTTCAAAAAAACAAAACTGAAAAACCAAGTGCACTTAGTGATCCCTATGAATTAATGGTTTTAGACAATCACGCACAGAGCGCTTTTCGCCAATTATTCCAAATCCTTTTGAAAAATGATCAGCCAAATGAGTCCGTTTTGTTTCACTGTGCAGCGGGAAAAGATCGAACAGGAATTGCCGGCTTTTTGATTTTAAGTGCTTTGGGTGTTGACCAAGATACGATTGAAGAAGATTATTTACTTTCAAATAAGGTCCTTTTTGGTACCAGAACAGTTAAAACTGAAACAACCAATAATGCCGCTATTGATCGAATGAATCAGGCACGCAACGTTGACTTACACAGTTTACGGTTAGCCAAAATGGCAATTGAAACAAGGTATGGCAGCATGCATAAGTTCTTAAACACCGCAATGATGCTTTCCGATGAAGATATTGCTGAACTGCAACGTTTATATACAGAATAAAAAATGGACCCGGAAAAGCTTGTATTTTCCGAGTCCATTTTGGATTTTTAAACAAATACTAGTAACACAACTGCCAATAAGAATGCCACTCCGAGAAACGCTGCAGAAACAGCTTCCCAACGATTTGCACCTTTCATGTCTACTCGAAGGCCAAATAAAACACTAAAGGCTAAAATAAGAATCAACATTTTTTCGATTTCTGAATAATCATTACTTCTTTGAAAGTATCCCGTAAACCATCCCACAATGCAGGCAATCACGACAACAACTGCGATGCCAAAATCCGTCCAGTACTTTGTGCGCATGTGATCACATCCTATGTTTTAATATTGCTTCTATACTACCTTACTTGTTGGTTGAATAGCAATTATCAGCATATTGCCAATTTAAACAGAATGCCACTTTCTTTCATTTTGTTTGCACTCAAAACCTATCGATTCGTTGCGTTCACTTTTCTTCATTCACGTGCTACACTACAGTCAACAAATACTAATAGATAAGGACTGATTAACATGGCTACAACTGCCGAAAAAATTTGGACCGCCTTTTCCGAATCCCATCACCTTACCAACACTACCTTTCAAACTCGCTGGTTTGGTGAACAATCCAATCCAACCGAAGTTCAAGACTTAACTGACAAAATTCTTGCTGGGGACAAAATTTCCACTTCTAAACCTTTAGGCTACTATTCATCTGAGGGTGAACATATTCCTCAAGTTGGTGACTACTATGTCCTTTTAAACGCCGACATGCATCCTGTTGGTATCATTGAAACCGTCGTCTCCGAACTGGTTCCCTTCTTCCGCGTTTCTGCCGAACATGCATACAACGAGGCTGAGGGTGACCGGACCCTCGCGGATTGGCAAGAACGCAGCAAAGAAAAGTTTGCTAAGCAAATGAAAAAATATGATCGTACTTTTTCTACAAATGATCCCGTCGTTTGTGAAGAAATCAAACTCGTCTTTAAGGCTTAGTTATAGAATTCATATGAATTTACTTATCAAAAAGATGTATGTATAATACACATTATAGAAATCCACTCTGAAGAAAAGATAGGAGAATGTGTATGAAAATTTATCCAGCTGTTTACTCTGTTCAAAATGGAATCGTTGAGTTACTTATTCCAGATTTTCCGGGCATGTTAATTGAAGGTGAAAACCTTGTTAAGGCAACCGAAAAAGCTGAAAAGCAAATTACTGCCCAAGGAAATTTGCCTGAACCTTCCGTTATGAACAATAATCATTTAGTGGAAGGCGAACACATTATCATGTTACCAATTAACGAATACGCGGGCAAAAGCACCAAACGGATTCGTCGAAATGTGACGATCCCTCAGTACTTAAACGATTGGGCCAAACAAACGGGTATAAACGTTTCTCAAATTCTCACAGAAGCTTTGGACAAAAAATTTAAAACAACCGAATAAATACCTCAATCCAAGAATTTCTTGCAAAAGAAGTTCTTGGATTCTTTGTGTCCATTAATTTTCTAATTAAGTGTAGTAGCAAAAAATAAAATTGTAACGAGTTTTCAAACAACAACTGCAACGGCTCCAAAAGATGGTTGCAACTCATCCTCTTGAGAAATGGATACAATGTTTCAATACACTCGCAACTAGTCGTCCGCTTTGATAACATCAGAACGACAATCAAAAAAATATTGAGTTTCCACTAGTTAGAAACCCGCTTCAACTGAAACTGATGACAGTTTTCACTTCTTTTTTGAATAATTTTGGGGATGGTCGTGGTAAACTAATTTCCAAAGGGGACGTTTTTCATGACAACTACAGACTCAAGACACTAGAAATTAAACGTCGGTTATTTTCTAACGGCACAAAATTTTTTTCTGTTTGGTTCATCAGCAGTTTACTTTGCCATTCTTTGGTACATTGCCCTCCAAACTTCATCCGGAACTTGGATCATGCTTGCCACCATGGCCACTACGCTACCACAAATTCTAATTTCACTGTGGGCAGGCATCTGGTCAGATCAATATAGTCGTAAAAAATTGATTGTGGCATCTAGCGGACTAGTCACATTCTTAACTATTATTACGGCGTTAATTTACTTTTTTGTTTTTCGAAATTTATGGTTGTTGTTACTAATTGCCGCCATTCGTTCGCTGGGATCCGGGATTCAAACACCAGCGGGAAATGCCCTTCTACCAGAAATCACACCAAAAAAAGAGCTTTCGCGGATTAACGGCTTGAATCAGTTTGTTAGCTCGGTGTTATTGCTAATCTCTCCAATTCTAAGCGGTGTTATCCTAGGAAAACTCGGAATTATTTTTGTTTTCGTGGTGGACCTTGTGACCGCCACTACTGGAATCGCCTTATTGTTATGCATTCATGTGAAGCAGCTTAAACAAGAAAAGCAAAATCAAGTTGCTGGGTTACCAGGTATCTGGGAAGGGTTAAAATACACGTTCTCTCATCAATACTTACGAAATTTTATGGTGTTTACCTTGATCGCGTTCGTACTGGTCGCGCCATCATCCCAGCTATCGACACTTTATGTGAAACGAACTTTTGGCTCTGCAGTTTGGCGATTGACGTTAAATGAGCTGCTATGGACCATGGGGGCCTTGCTTGGTAGCTTTTACATCACCATTCACAAACATTTACCCCATAAAATTCGGTTGATTGCGATTGGTTTTGCAGGATCTGGCATTAGTTTTGCTGTTATGGGACTGCCTGAACCATTTTGGACCTACCTACTTTTCATGTTTTTCTCAGGAATCTGCATGCCAGTTATTCAGGCAACTTCCAACATTTTGATTCAAGAAAATGTTTCGCCCACCAAAATGGGACGGGTTTTCTCAATTCTCCAAATTGTGTCAACCGGAATCTACCCAATTGCCATGCTGTTTTATGGGCCTTTAGCCGATGTGGTGGCGATCCGTTACATTTTGATTGTCACCGGAATTTTATTAATTTTGGTTGCGGGACTCTTTTATAAACGGCTCCCTCAATTAACTGACAAGCTCAAAGATTTGCATTAATCTAGCCCAACACGATTAAAAATATAATCCACATTTTTTAGATGATACCTGTAATCAAAGGCATCATCTATTTCTTTTGGCGAAAGATGACTCTTAATCACCGGATCAGATTCAACCAACGGCTTAAACTGAATTTCTTCGTCCCATGCTTTAGCGGTTAATGGTTGAATGCGATCATAAGCAGCCTCTCGTGATAACCCAGCATCAATTAACTTTAACAGCACCCGTTGACTATAAATTAATCCAAAACTCCGATGCATGTTGGCTTTCATATGTTCTGGAAATACAGTGAGGTTACCAATAATGCTGTTCATCCGATGTAAAATGTAATCAACCAAGATGGTTGTATCAGGCAAAATAATTCGTTCTGCAGAAGAATGCGAAATGTCGCGTTCATGCCATAAATTGACGTCTTCGTACGCAGTTTGAACGTGACCTCTAATTACCCGAGCCAAGCCGGAAACGTTCTCAGAACCGATTGGATTACGTTTGTGAGGCATTGCAGAAGACCCTTTCTGTCCTGGCGCAAAATGTTCTTCCACTTCACGGACTTCTGATTTTTGTAACCCGCGAATTTCAGTGGCAAACTCTTCTACACTTGTGGCAATTAACGCAAGTGTCGCAATATATTCGGCATGTAAATCACGGGGTAAAATTTGAGTCGAAATTTCTTGTGCATTCAAACCTAACTCCTCACAAACAAATCCTTCAACTTCCGGTGGCACATTAGCAAAAGTCCCCACAGCACCACTAATTTTACCTGCTTCAACCCCTTTTGCAGCATGCTCAAATCGTTCAATATCTCGTTTGATTTCTGAATACCAGCGCGCCAATTTTAATCCAAAGGTCATGGGTTCTGCATGCACGCCATGGGTTCTTCCCATCATAACGGTATATTTGTATTTTTTGGCTTGTGATGCCAAGGTATCTTTAAAAGTTTCAAGGTCTTTACGAATAATCACATTGGCTTCTTTTAAACGATATCCCTGAGCGGTATCCACCACATCGGTACTCGTTAAACCATAATGTACCCACTTTTTCTCTTCACCTAAAGATTCCGAAACATCGCGGGTAAAGGCAATTACATCATGATGGGTCACAGTTTCAATTTCGGCAATTCGTTCTTCACTAAATTGGGCATTCTTTGTTATTTTTTCAACATCGGTCGCCGAGATCTTCCCTAATTTTCCCCAGGCTTTGACGGCCGCAATTTCAACTTTCAACCAAGATGCATATTGGTTGTGTAAACTCCATACATTACCCATTTCTTCACGTGTATATCTCTCTAACATTCGTATCCCTCACATTTTCGAGTTTAAAATAAGTGCTTTAAATATCCGTGTAATACTATAGCATACATATATCGGATATTCCACATACATTAAACTGATTGAGGTTTCTCACCTGCTATTTATCAGTGATAAACCGTACTTTAAAATATACATCATACATATAATTCGTGTTTTGCTTGCTTTTCGTCAAAAACCTTGTTACACTTATTTGGTTGTTTAAATTATATTATTCGGGGGTCATTAAATGTCATCAATCGTAGTTGTAGGTAGCCAATGGGGCGATGAAGGAAAAGGTAAAATAACAGATTTCTTAGGGAGTGACGCGGCTTTAACCGTTCGTTTCTCTGGTGGTGATAATGCCGGACATTCCATCGTCTTTAAAGGAAAAAAATTCGCATTACAACTTATTCCATCCGGAATCTTCAACCGTAATGGTTTGAGTGTGATTGGCAATGGCGTCGTTGTTAATCCTGAATCTTTACACAACGAATTGCATTATTTAGAAAGTAACGGTATCACAACTGATAATTTACGGATTTCAGATCGTGCTCAAGTTATTTTGCCTTACCACATTCGTTTAGATGAATTACAAGAACAGTCTAAAGCAGCTGGCAAAATCGGTACTACCCACAAGGGAATCGGCCCAGCATATATGGATAAAGCGGAACGAATCGGAATCCGAATTTGTGACTTGCTGGAACGCGATACTTTTGAAGAAAAACTCAGAACTAACCTTAAAAATAAAAACTTATTATTTACCAGATTATATGAAACAGAACCTTTAAAATTTGAAGATATTTTTGAATCTTTCTACCAATACGGTCAAGAAATCAAAGATCGTGTCACCGATACTTCGGTTTTAATTAATGAGGCCCTTGATAAGAACGAACATGTGCTATTCGAAGGCTCTCAGGGAGTTATGTTGGATTACGATCACGGGACTTATCCTTATGTCACCTCTTCAAATCCCACTGCCGGTGGTGCTGCTGTGGGGGCCGGTGTTGGTCCATGGCGCATTAACCAAGTTGTCGGGGCATGTAAGGCCTACACATCCCGCGTGGGTGATGGTCCTTTCCCAACTGAACAATTAAACGAAACCGGTGATTTCATTCGCGAAGCCGGTCATGAATACGGCACAGTTACTGGTCGTCCCCGGCGCATTGGCTGGTTAGACACTGTCGTTTTACGCCACGCAACGCGAGTAAGTGGCCTAACCAGTTTATGCTTAAACTGCTTGGATGTTTTAACTAACTTAAAAACGATTAAAATTTGTACAGCCTATCAGTTGGATGGTCAAACAATTTATCACTATCCCGCTTCTGAAAAGCAAATCGAAAAATGTGAACCAGTTTACGAAGAACTTCCTGGCTGGACAGAAGATATTACTAACTGTAAAACACTGGCTGAACTACCTGAAAATGCGCGTAATTACCTGAACCGCGTTTCAGAATTAGTTGGTATTCCCCTTTCTACATTTTCAGTAGGACCCGATCGCGAACAAACCAACGTTTTGACTGATATTTGGAATGCAAAATAACGTTTAGAATTTTAACTTTGAATAGGAGCGATAACCATGAGAGTTTTTGATTATGAAGACGTTCAACTTATTCCTAACAAATGTATTATTGACAGCCGTTCTGAAGCGGACACCACTGTAAAACTAGGAAAATACTCCTTTAAAATTCCAGTGGTTCCCGCAAATATGGCCACGGTCATCAACGAAGAGTTATCCGTTTGGCTGGCAAAAAATGGCTACTTTTATGTCATGCACCGTTTCGAACCGGAAACACGGTTGGCTTTTATCAATAAAATGCATGAGCAAAAATTAATCGCGTCTATTAGTGTGGGTGTGAAACAAGAGGAATTTGATTTCATTTCTCAACTGGCTGATCAAAATATCACACCAGAATTTATTACAATTGATATTGCCCACGGGCATGCCAATAGTGTGATTCGCATGATTCAACATATTAAGCACCTGCTTCCTGAGGCGTTCGTAATTGCGGGAAATGTCGGAACGCCAGAAGCCGTCCGTGAACTTGAAAACGCTGGTGCCGATGCAACCAAAGTTGGAATTGGTCCTGGAAAAGCTTGTATTACTAAGCTCAAAACCGGTTTCGGAACTGGTGGTTGGCAATTGGCTGCAATTCGTTGGTGTGCCAAAGCTGCCAGCAAACCCATCATTGCTGATGGTGGCATTCGGACAAATGGTGACATTGCCAAGTCGATTCGATTTGGCGCTACCATGGTCATGATTGGCTCCTTGATGGCAGGCCACCAAGAATCTCCTGGCAACATGATTACCATCGATGGCAAAAACTATAAACAGTATTATGGTTCAGCTTCTGAAACGCAAAAAGGCCAACACAAAAACGTTGAAGGTCGTCAAATGTTGGTTCCTTATCGGGGTCACATTAAAGATACCCTTGAAGAAATTCATCAAGATTTACAGTCCTCAATTTCTTACGCTGGTGGCCGCTCATTGGATGCCATCCGCAAAGTAGATTATGTCATTTTACACGGAGTAAATGATTTTAACTAAAAAAATGGGGATAAAAAACAATAGTTTGCAACCCATATTTCAAATTAAAAGGGCAATTTCACCGAGTACTATCAGTGAAATTGCCCTTTTCTATCACTATTTTAAATTAATCACTTCGTTGCCAAACTCTTTTAGTAGCTTGAGTAGCATATCAACCTTTTTTTGGCCAAACTTAATGATCCAGCCCTCAAAAACTAAATGCACTTTTTGATCAATCAGTTTTTCCACTTCTGCACCACGCTGGGTCAGGTGAAGATACAACCTTCTTTGATCCTTTGGGTCCGGTGTTTGAGAAATATAGTTTAATTTCAATAAAGATTTAATTTGTCTAGAAACTGCGCTCCGAGTAACATTTCGTTCGGTCGCAATTCCCATCTGCGTCACATTTTCCTGGTAGCGAATATCCCGTAAAACCAAAAATTGTTCAAACGAGATCTCATATTCCTTTGTCGGTTCCGAAAGGACATACTCTAAAAATTTCAATGTAGTCATGTAAATTTCAATTGAACCTTCAAATAAAGCTTCATTCTCTTTTGCTGACACAGTTCCCCAACCTCCTCCAAAATTGTTAACTGTTTAAGTATAGCAAACAAAACTTCAAAAGGTTATGGATTTAGCGATCTTTCACTAATCCATAACTTTTTTCTTATTTTCAATATTTTTTAAAACGTTTACTCCAATTCTTGGTCGTATCTTCCATATTTCCAAAGCGCAATTCTTGGCTTGTCGCGTTAATAACGCCGCCAATCATAATCACTAAGCCGGAAAAATCTAGCCAAAACATCAACGCAATAAACGTTCCTAAAGTCTTATAACTGTTTACAGAATGAGCAAAATAACGCAAATAGGCAGTAAAAAATTGAGAAACACCCATCAATCCAATGGTTGCCGCTGCGGCTCCCCAGATCACATATCTAAACTTAATGCGGGCGTTTGGAACAACATAATACAAAATCATCAAACTTAAAAAAATAACGATCAAAGCTGATGGCAGTTTCACGTTACCCACAATATGAAAAAGGCTATGCGGTAACTGCAGAATAGGCGTCAAATACGCAACAATTGTTTGTCCAAAACTAAAGAAAAACATCATCAAACTAATTAAAACCGCAAAGAAAATAGTAAACAAGAATGAAACGACGCGATTTATAATCGGATTTTGAAATTTTGCCACTCCATACGCTCGATTAATCGACCTTTGAAACGCGGCAACCGCCTGACTAGCAGACCACAACATCAAAATGGCACCAAAGGACATCAACTCGCCGTTTCCTTTTTCCAAAAAGTCTTTGACAATGGGCTGACTAATCTGATAAATCGTACTTGGGACAACCGTTTCAATGTATTCCAGCACTGTTGTCACGTCAATATGAAACAGTGGCAACAAGTTTCCTACAAAGATAATTGCCGGAAACATAGCAAGCAACGTATAGAAGGCAAGGACAATTGCATTATTTGCGGCATCTGCACGATTAAATCGCATCATAAAGCCTTGCCAATATGTTTTACATTTATGCCCAAACCTCTTCCAAGTCATGTTATATACCCCGTTTTTATTTAACTTTAATAGTATACAACAATTTACTAAGTTAACCCTTTTTTTCTGAATTTTTAATCAAAATTGAAAGCAATAATCCCACAACCTCTACAAGAAAGAAAGTAAAGAACACTGCCCGATATCCCATTTGAGTAGCAACTTCCACGTGACTGCCTTTGGTCAACTCACTTTGCGTAATCGCCGTTAATATAATGGTGGCAACCGCTACTCCCAACGAACCAAGTATTTGACGAACAGTTGTAATAACGGCCGTTCCATGAGCAATGAGACTGTCTGGCAAAGAGTTTGCCCCCAGTGTCATCGCGGGCATCATGACAAACGCATTGCCGCCTTCGATCAACATTGACAAAATCACCATGCCAATCAAATTTAGCTCACTAGAGAATACAAACAAAATTCCCCAACCTATTGTAATCATGCTCATTCCTATTAACAGCACGCGTTTGAACCCGAATCGATCAGCCAACTTGCCAGTAACAGGATTTAGTAAACTTAAAAATACGGCCCCTGGTACAAGCGACATTCCGGATGCAAAAGGCGATAACTTAAGCACCTCTTGATAATAAAGCGGAAAAATAATTGTCGTCACAATTAAGGCAATGTAAGAAAAGCCCGTCAGTAACACGGCTAAATCATAATTAAACGTTTTAAGTACACGCAATTCGAGCATTGGCGTTTTGATGTGAAATTGACGAAACACAAAATAGGCTAACATCACTAAACTAACGGCAAGTAAACCAAACTGGTTCGTCCAGTTAACACCAGTTTTACCTAGTTGATTGATAACAAAAAGCAGTCCGATCAACCCTAACGAACTAAAAACCGAGATAAAATCTAACCGATCTAGTTTCAGTGACATGACATTTGCAATGAATTTAAATGACAAGAGAAAAACTAGCGTAATAATAATGGCAAAAATCACAAAAAGTCCTTGCCAGGTCGTAAATTTCAAAACAATTCCAGAAATGATTGGTCCTACAGCTAATGCTGATCCCATCACCAGCCCCACAATGCCCATTGTGACCCCGCGTGATTCTTCCGGTGTAATTGTCAACATGACACTCTGGTAAGCCGGAAATAAGATCCCAACGCCAATCGCTTCTAGGACTCGTCCAAACATCATGATCGGAAAATTAGGTGCAAATAAAATAACAATCGTTCCAACGTCAAACAACACTAACACGGCTTGAAATAGCCGTTTAAACGGTACATTACTTAATAGCCAGGGACTGATAGGCATCATGATACACATAACCAACATGAAGCCTGTCGTCAGCCACTGGATGGTTGGCGCGGTAACACCAAAATAGCGCATTAAAGTTGGGTAAGCCGTTGATAATGAAGATTGACTGATCGACATTGTAAAAGTGCCCGCCAATAAGATCCCCACAAACCAACTGCGAAGTTTTTTATCCCCTTTAAAAATTCCAAGCCGTTCTTCCATCAAACTCACTCCTCACTAACTTATGCCTAAGTTAGAATCATTTTAAATCGATTTAATTGTATTTCATATTTAGACTGGTGTAAACTGAATTTGAAAATTCTAAACGATTTTATTGCCTGCATAGAGTTGAAGTCATCTTAAAAAAGTGATTAAGTTGATTGTACTTATTAATTGTGACTAACGAAATGGAAGAAGGTTTAGGTATGGCAAACGCAGAAGTGGATGAAGCTATTACAGATTTACAAAGTAAACGCATTCGAATTACCCCTCAGCGACGCACGATTTTGGCTTATTTAGTCACCCATCATAATCATCCAACTGTTGAAACCATTCACGAGGCCTTGGCACAAACCACGCCAAATATGAGTTTGGCAACGATCTACAACACATTAAAATTATTTGTCGACTTAGGAATTGTCATTGAACTGGCAAACGGCGAAGATGGCGTGCATTACGACTATTTCAATAAGCCGCATTACCACGTAATTTGCACAAACTGTGGTAAAATCACTGATGTTTTTTATCCTGACTTTCAAAAAGATGCGAGAAAGATGGAAAAACAAGCGACTCAACAAACAGGCTATCAAATTTCGGGTAATCGCTTCGAAATTTATGGATTGTGTCCTGAATGCCAAGCTAAATTAAAAAAATAAGAATTCAAATAACCATCCAAACTCACTCTACTAAGTTTGGATGGTTTATTGTTTGGATAGCTTCTTTCCGCTGAGCTCTAGGACCGCTCGGCAAAATAAAAGGCAAATCCTAAGTACGACTCCCGCGGGATTGCGATCCCGCATATGTCGCACTTAGGATTTGCCTTTTACCATTTTGCCTCGCGCACTTTTACTCTTACCTTACCTGTGCCGCCGTCATTATCGCCACTTTATACACGTCTTCTTCACTTGCTCCTCGTGACAAATCCGACACCGGCGCATTCAATCCCTGCAAAATTGGCCCTATTGCCTCAAAATGTCCCAATCTCTGCGCAATCTTATACCCAATATTTCCTGATTGCAATTCTGGGAACACAAACACCGTTGCATGCCCCGCTACCTTTGAATCTGGTGCCTTACTTGCACCCACATCCGGCACAAACGCCGCATCAAACTGCAGCTCACCATCAATCTCCATCTCCGGTTCCTTCTCTTGTGCCAATTTAGTTGCTTCCTGCACCTTTGTGACCATATCGCCCTTTGCCGAACCCTTCGTTGAAAAACTCAACATAGCTACCTTAGGCTCAATATCAAAAATTTCAGCCGTATGCGCACTTTCCACCGCAATTTCTGCCAGTGTTGCCGCATCTGGATCAATATTAATCGCCGTATCCGCAAAAATATAACGTTCATTATTGCGCTGCATCACAAACGCACCACTAATTCGTTTTACACCAGGTTTTGTTTTAATAATTTGTAACGCCGGACGAACTGTATCTCCCGTTGGGTGCACAGCTCCAGAAACCATTGCATCTGCTTTGTGCAGATACACCAACATTGTGCCAAAATAATTCACGTCAGTTAACATCTTCAGCACTTCTTCAATAGTGTTCTTTCCCTTACGCCGCTCTACTAAAGCATCCACCATTTCTTGCTTTTCTTCTTCCGAATAATTGTCCGGATTAATAATTTCAACATTTTTTAAATCAACATCATCTTTTGAAGCCTTTTCTACAATTTTCTTTGCATCGCCCAACAGAATTGGTTTGACCAACCCATCTTGTGCCAACCGCGCAGCCGCAGAGTAAATTCTGACATCGTCCCCCTCTGGAAATACAACCGTTCTATTTTGACCCTTAATCTTTGCCTTTAAACCGTCAAATAAATCCATGTTTGAAACTCCTTCCATAAAAGACAGAATTTTATATTTAATTATAGGTTATGCCTTAGTTTCTTTTTTAAATCGTTCAACTTCACGGGCGATCGCCAATTCTTCGTTCGTAGGCACAACTAACACCTTTGCCTTAGAATCCGAAGCACTAATATCTCGCAACTCACCTTGAACCTGGTTTTTTTCGTTATCAATTTTAAGTCCAAAATAATCCAACTCATCAACAATCATTTTTCGGACTAACATCCCATTCTCACCAATGCCTGCTGTGAAAACTAAAACATCAATTCCGTGCATTTCAGCAATGTAAGCCCCAATATACTTCACAATGTTATTCACAAAAATTTCAACGGCCAACTCAGCCCGACGGCTCTTATGTCTAGCCTCCAAAACGTCGCGCATGTCAGAAGAGATTCCAGAAATACCTAACAATCCAGACTTGGTGTTTAATATTTCAATCATTTCAGAAAAGTCAGTAATCTTTAGTTTTTCCATCAAATAATTGACTAAAGAAACATCGATGTCTCCTGAACGGGTTGCCATTGTAATCCCAGAAACCGGGGTAAAGCCCATTGATGTATCATATGACTGGCCATTCAAAATAGCGTCAATTGAGGAACCGGCCCCTAAATGAAGGGTGATCATCTTCAAAGAACTTAATGGTTTGCCAAGTAGTTTGGCCGCATCCAAAGCAACTAATTGATGGCTCGTACCATGGGCACCATACTTACGTGCGCCATATTTTTCATAGTATTCATAAGGAATACTGTACAAATAATTTTTTGCGGGTAATGTTTCATGAAAAGAAGTGTCAAACACCGCAACACTTGTGACGTTTGGCAGGACCTTTTGCACTGCCCGAATTCCAATCACATTGGCCGGATTGTGCAATGGAGCATACTCCGATAAACTCTCAATTTGCTTAATTACTTTTTCTGTAATCTCGACGGAGCCATTGAAAATTTCGCCACCCGCTACAACGCGATGACCAACGCCTGTAATTTCATCAAAACTTCGAATAATTTTCAGGTCAATCAAAGCCTTTAGAACCATATGGATCGCAACTTCATGATCTTTAACTGGCTCTTCAAACCGCGTGTTTTCCTGATCGCCATAAATCATTGTAAATGTGGAGCCATCAATACCAATTCGATCCACCTGGCCACTTGCGAGAACTTTCTCGCTTGGCATCTCAAACAGTTTGAACTTAAGTGATGAACTTCCTGCATTAATTGCAATTGTTTTTTCCAAAGTAAACCCCCACTCACTTTTCTATGGATCCGATTCGATCTTCTTTTAATACTTTCACTCCACCGCGTTTGCCCTAAATTCTCAACGCTCATTTACATAAATTATACCTTATTGTTTTTAACATGAAAACCATATGCCTATTTGTTATTAGAAACTAAATATTTAAAAAAAGAGATTTATTCTATATAGCGTTAACTTGTATAGGATAAATCTCTTTGTGCCAATTAATTTGGTAGTTTATTTGTTTGTTAATTTGCTTGCAGCTGCTTCATCAAGAATAACAGTCACGTTGTCATGGTCTTGAAGCACGCTTGCAGGTAAGTCTGGAGTGTTAGGGCCTTCGATCATTCCCTTAACAGCATCAGCCTTTTCTTCACCGTAAGCTTCCAATAAGATATGTTTTGATTTCATAATTGAAGCTAATCCCATTGATAAAGCTTCCTTAGGCACGTCTTCTTCATGTGCGAAGAAACGGGCATTAGCATCGATCGTTGATTGAGTTAATGAGACACGATGAGTGCCAATTTCACGTGAAGTTCCTGGTTCGTTGAAACCAATATGACCATTGCGGCCAAGACCCAAGATTTGTAAATCAATTGGGTTGTCCTCAATTACTTTATCATAACGTTTTGCTTCAGCATCGATATCTTTAGCCAAACCATTTGGTAGGTAAGATTTCTTAAATGGCTTTTTGTTGAATAAATGTTCATGCATAAAGTAGTTGTAACTTTGGTCATTGTCAGCAGCTAACCCGATGTATTCATCCAAATTGATAGAAATGGAATCGCTGAAATCAAGATCACTAGCGATAATGTCATTGTAAGTTGTAATTGGTGTACTTCCGGTAGCTAAACCAAAAGTATGAGCACCATTTTTCTTAGCATCAGCAAAAATCTTGTAGCCTTCTTGTCCGCCTTCAACTTCATCTTTAACAATAATAATTTGCATAATCAAGCTCCTTTTTATTTTCTTTTTCGACTCCGATGAGATCTATAAGAATAAAAATCCCATTCACATTGGTATAGCCCAATTATATATTCTCCCTCTATAAATTGCAAGGGTATAGACCAAAAAATCAAAAATTATTTCTATAAATCACGATATCTAGAAATATTCCCTACTGAAATTAGACACCACCCTGAGAATTAAATTAGTTGCCGAATTTTATATTTATCGATATACTGAATTCGTAACAAATACAGGGGTGCTGGATCCAATCCGGCTGAGATAAAAACTAGTGGTTTTTGACCCTCGAACCTGATATGGATAATGCCAGCGCAGGAAGTTTAATCGTTTTGATGATCAAGTGACAGCTCACATTCCGTCATTTGATGACCAATTTTAAACATGCAATCAAAAGCTGGCGCGTTGTCGTTGGCTTTTTTATTTTGTTTCAAGAAAGGAAACTATCTTATGAATACAAGTGTTGCAATTCAAGTTTTACCAATGTTAGAGGACGACAAAAAAGTTGTGGCTGTTGTGGACAAAGCAATCGAGTACATTCAATCCACGGGCGTTTCATATGAAGTCGGTGCGTTTGAAACTACACTCGAAGGTGACTACGACCAACTCATGGAAATTGTTAAAAACATTACCAAAATTGCCGCTGATGCTGGTGCCCCTCAAGTGATGACTTATGTAAAAATTGATTATAAATCTGAGGGCAAGGTCTTAGGAATCCATGAAAAAACAGACAAATATCAACATTAATTTTCTACCTATTTTGGTCATTCTGGCGCTTTTAGTTATCTGGCAATTAATCAGTTATTTCCAAATCGTCCCGACTTTCATGCTGCCTTCACCTGTTAATGTAGTCAAAGCCTTTATCACCGATTTTCCGTTGCTTATGAAAAATGCCGGCGTTACCCTCTTGGAAGCGTTCTGGGGACTATTAATTGGCGTCATTGGTGGTGTGCTTATCGCCATAATTATGGACTTGTTTAATCCACTCTATAAAGCTGTTTATCCCCTGCTAGTCCTCAGTCAAACTGTTCCGGCGGTGGCTATCGCGCCCCTTTTGATTTTATGGTTTGGCTATGGCATGCTGCCAAAAATTGTTTTAATCACAATCACGACATTTTTCCCGGTGGCCGTGGAAATGCTGACCGGCTTTCGCGCTACCGATCCTGATTTAATTCATTTAATGAAAACGATGGGTGCAAGCAAATGGAAATTATATTACTATGTTAAGTTTCCAAATTCGTTGAATCATTTCTTCTCGAGTTTAAAAATCTCTGTATCTTATGCAATTGTGAGTGCCGTAATTTCTGAATGGGTTGGTGGTTTTAGTGGCTTGGGTGTCTATATGACGCGGGTCATGAAGGCCTATGCCTACGACAAAATGTTTGCCGTCATCTTTTTAATTTCGGCTTTAAGTTTGCTTTTAATTTGGTTGGTCACTCTGATTCAACATAAAGTCATGCCCTGGGAGGCAGTAAAAAAATGAAACATTCCAAACATTTTTGGCTCTACTTAAGCTTGAGTTTTTTATTGATGTTGGTTTTAGGTGGCTGCAAAACTAGTTCTAATAAGTCGCAAATGAAGACGATTACCGTGGTTTTGGATTGGACACCGAACACCAATCATACCGGAATGTATGTTGCCAAACAAAAAGGCTACTACAAAAAATATCATCTCAATGTGAAGTTTGTACAACCACCCAAAGATGGCGCCGAACAGCTTGTTGCGAGTGGCAAAGCTCAAATTGGTATTTCTGCACAAGATACGTTTGCTGGGGCGATTGCCCGTCGTGACCCATTGCCTATCACCACAATCGGGGCCATTATTCAGCACAACACTTCGGGGATCATGTCGCGCAAAGCAGATGGGATTACTTCACCGAAAAAAATGATGGGTAAACGTTATGCAACTTGGGACTTGCCAATTGAGCAAGCAACTATCAAACAAGTAGTCGAAGATGATGGCGGCCAATATAGCAAAATTAAAAAAATTCCTAATAACATTACCGATGAGGTGGCGGCCTTAAAGACAAAACAAGCTGACTTGATCTGGGTGTTTTATGGTTGGGCTGGCGAAAATGCTAAAATTAAAAACCTTCCCATCAATTATTTTTCATTTCGTTCTTTGAACAAGGTTTTTGATTATTACACGCCGACCCTCATTGGCAACAACCAATTTTTAAAGGCCCATCCTAAACTGGCTAAAGATTTCATGAAAGCAACTGCTAAGGGATATACCTATGTGGCTAACCATCCCCATCAATCGGCCACCATTTTAATGGATCAGGTGCCTGAGCTTAAAAGCAACCAAAAGTTAATTTATGCGAGTCAAACCTACCTTTCCAAACAGTACACCTTAGGTTCAAAGCAATGGGGAAAAATTTCATCAACTCGCTGGAATCGATTCTATCAGTGGCTAAATCAACATAAACTTGTTTCCGTCAAACTCAAGAAAAATCAGGGATTCACAAATCAATATCTTTCTAAATGAGGTCTTAACTATGGCGTTATTACAAACGCATCATATTTCTAAAACATATTCGGATCACCAGATACTTGCCGATATTAATATTCAGCTAAATCAAGGTGAATTAGTTAGTATTCTTGGTGTCAGCGGTATCGGGAAAACCACTCTTTTCAACATTATTGCTGGTCTGCTTTCCCCAGAAAATGGTGAGGTTCTGCTTAAAAATCAACCCATTACAAATAAAACGGGTCAACTCAGTTACATGCTGCAAAAAGACCTTCTGCTACCCTACCGAACAATTATGGGCAACGTTATTCTACCGGCTTTGATGCGGGGCACCTCAAAAAAAGTAGCCGAAGCGAAGGCCGCTCCGTTGTTTAAACTCTTTGGATTGCAACATACCGAAAAACGGTACCCTCAGGCTTTATCTGGCGGGATGCGCCAACGAGCTGCCCTATTGCGAACTTACATGTTCAATAAAGAAGTCGCTTTATTGGATGAACCTTTCAGTGCTCTAGATGAAATCACAAAACATCAGGTACACGCTTGGTATCTCAACTTAATGAGTAAAATTAATTTATCAACTTTACTCATTACACACGACGTTGAAGAAGCGATCCTCTTATCTGACCGAATTTACATTTTAAGTGGCACACCCGCATCAATTACAAAGGAAATCATAATTGATTCTGAACTAAAAAAACAACCCGATTTCGAGTTGAGCACGTCGTTTCTCGACTACAAACGCCAAATTCTAAACTTATTATAAAGTGGGTTAAAAAGTCAGCAGTAAATTAACCAAATCTTTTGCTTTCTATAATGTTTTAGTTTATATTCTAGTTAAAGCACAGACAAGTTTATTCAAATAAACTGATTTCTAAAGTTTGCTTGTGTTTTCCAATATTTTTGATTGTCCAAAGGAGCTGTTAGTTATGGCAAGTGAAATTGTATTTTTTAATCCTGGTGATTCTTTAGGAAATTTTCATGATTACAACGAAGCAGTCCGTAGTGGTCAACTATACCGGCATAAGGATGAAACGCCTCATGAATTAGTGATCGCAACGGATCCTAAAAACGATGAAGAGTATCTGATTTTTTACGCCAAAGATGCGGTTGATCCTGCGAATAATAAAGATAAACACGGAACCAAATATAACATCTCTAAACACTTATAAAAGTTACTACCATACTCTGTGCCAGAAGGAGGACTCGTTATGACTTTTGCAGACCAACTGACCAGTCAACGAAAACGGGCTGGTTACACGAGAAGTGCCTTAGCCAAAGAACTGGGTGTTAGTCTTAATCAGGTTGCCAAGTGGGAAAGTGGCGAATCTGAGCCAAGTCTAACTATCTTGCGTCAGTTGCATTCAATCTATGAAATTAGTATGGATGAACTTATCTTAAATGAGACAACTAGTCAATCGGTGAGTCCTTCTCGCTGGCTGACACGATTTGATAAAGATTTTAAGAAAAAATAAAATCTGTGATCAGGGTAGTTGAAAAACTACTGGTGATCACAGATTTTTTATTATCGGCCTACAGGTTGAAAGTATCAAAATTATT
>NZ_DOEM01000004.1:0-30946 GCF_003533255.1 Pediococcus sp. | reverse complement strand
TAACTTGATTATAAAATTCGCGGATCAAAAGTGGACGTGAAAATGAAATAATTGATAAGACAACGCTGGCACATTTGCGTGACGTGAAGTTGCCTGATGGTTTTGTTGATAATTACGCTGATGTTGATGGCTCGAATCATAGTGTTTCGTATCGTAATGGGATTCCACTGCCTGGATTGGATTAAAATCTTTTCAACGGTAATAAACTTGTAAAACCGACTAACTTTGTGGTAATTAAAGAAAAGGTTTATATAATTTGAATATGAAATCCAAAATTCTTTAGTTTTGACTATGATAAAGAAACCGAAATTTTAGGTAAAATGATATGCAGAAATGTAAAATACTCAAATCTGTTGTTTCCAATTATTCCAATTTGTAGCTGATTGTCATGTTCATATTGAAATATAATACTTTACTGTTTTTCTGTAATATGAGTTTTTTATAGACATATACACAACTTAAAAACGATACAGCCACAGACTAGTGAGTGGTTGTATCGTTTTTTAGTTCTTATCTTCTCTGAAGGTGGAAAACAATTTTTTAAAAGTAAAAAATTCGTCAACCAAACCTATTTTTTAAACTGTTTCAAATACCGACTGGCAAATAATTTATGAAACTTAACTCCCAAAGTGGGGTTAGCCGCATCAATATCTTCGTACATAGCTGTCGTGATTTTATTAAGGAGGGATGACAGCTGATCTAGTTCTGCATCAGAAAGTGACCTTACAAACGGCGGCACTTCTTGAGCAGCAGATTCAATTTCTTGTCGACCTGCAGGGGTTAAGTTGACTAAATTAACCCGGCGATCTTTTGGCGACTTAGTTAAAGTTATTAAGTCACGTTTGGCAAGTTTGTAGACAAATTCACTAGTTGACTGGGGTGACATCCCTAAACGCGTTGCAAGTTGCCGTTGCGATAGATGATCTTCATCCGATAACGCCAATAAAATTTTTCCCTGTCCTTCAACTGTCAAACGAGGTCGTGCTTGCTTGACAATATCATCGTAAATTTTGCTGAGTTGTTCATACTCTGCCAGTTTTCCTGCGGCCAATTCTGCTTTGATTTCGTTTGTCACTATGATCATCCCATTCATTTCATCGTTTTCTTAAGTATACAACATTCCAAAATTTGCGGCGAATAGTGACTTGACATTTTAATCAGGTACCCTTATTATATATTAGTCAGGTCACCTGATAAAAAGAGAGGAGTCAAAAACATGAATCACGATAGTTTAATTAAGGTAAAGAATATTCGAAAACAATTTGGAGACAAAGTAGCAGTGCAAGATGTTTCATTTGATATCAAGAAGGGCGAAATCTTTGGTTTGCTGGGGCCAAATGGCGCGGGAAAAACCACTATTTTACGGATGATGACGACCTTGTTGCGTCAAGATGCGGGAAAAATTTCGTTAAACGGCTTTGATACGCTGACTCAGGGTCGTTTAGCTCGCCAACAGTTTAGTATAACCGGGCAAACAGCGGCAATTGATCAAGATTTGACGGCTCGCGAGAATTTAATAATTTTCGGCAAACTGAATGGATTAAGTCGAGGCGATGCTAAAACCCGAGCCGTCGAACTATTAACGGATTTTGATTTAGCTAATTCCGCTGACCAAACATTAGCAACTTTTTCTGGTGGTATGCGGCGCCGATTGGATTTAGCGATTAGTTTAATTGGCAAACCCGCAATCCTATTTTTAGATGAACCAACTACCGGGTTAGATCCGCGAACACGGATGCAGATGTGGCGTGCCGTTCAAAAACTAGTTGCTGAAGGCTCGACTGTATTATTGACAACTCAATATTTGGAAGAAGCCGATCATTTGGCGAATCGAATTGCGCTCATCGATCATGGCAAAATGATTGCGATTGGAACACCAAGCGACCTAAAGAAGCACGTTGGGGGGATGCAACTTCGGATAGAAATCACCGACCAGAAATGGCGGGTGCAAGTCCAAAAAATTGCTCACGATACTTTGGCATTACCTGTTAATGTGAGTGACCGGACTCTGACAGTGTTGATTGATGATACAAGCATGCAGATGGTTCCACAGGTTTTGAATCAGCTTCAAGCTGCGAAAGTTCCCATTAGCAATTTTGCAATTGAAACTCCGCCACTGGATGACGTTTTTTTGAAGATGACAGTCGGTAAAAATTAAGGAGAAAAAAACTATGAAATCGATGACAACTAAGAATCGTTTTGTGAGCAACATCCTTACGATGACTCACCGGAATTTACTCAAAACTATGCATAATCCGGACAGTCTCAGTGATGTCGTGATTGAACCGGTGATTTTTACACTGTTGTTTGGATACCTATTTGGTGGTGTGATCGCCGGCAGTGTGCAGGCCTATTTACCAATGCTGGTATCCGGAATTTTGGTTCAAAGTATTTTAAACGCCGCTTCCGGGTCAGGCCAACAGCTGCGCGAAGATATTAACGCCGGTGTCTTTGACCGGTTTAAAACTTTGCCAATTTCACCAATTGCGCCGCTAGCAGGTCAATTAGTTGGCGACATCTTGCGGCTGTTACTTTCAGGAGTGGTTGCATTGATAACCACCTTTTTGATGGGGTGGCGACCAACAGCCGACCTGCCGATGCTTGCGGCAGCCCTATTGTTGGCCATCTTTATTGGTTGGGCTACCTCGTGGATTTTTGTGCTAGTTGGGTTAATGGCTAAAAATGCGGAGTTAATTGGCAGTTTATCTATGATTATTATTTTGGTGATGACATTTTTGTCCAATGCTTTTATTCCAGTCAAAACATTACCAAAAGTGATACAGGCCATTGTTAAAATTAACCCAGTCAGTTTGACAATCACGGCAATTAGAACAATTCTGAGCACTGGCAATTGGGGAAGTAACGCTACTTTAGTACTTATTAGTGGCGGAGTTATCATTTTGATATTTATGCCTTTAACGGTTTTAGTTTACCAACGCCGTGACTAGGCGAGACTGATTTTATCGATGTTACCGTCGAGATTATTGCCTATTCGTATGTTTTTCACAATGGTGAACCCGATGTTTTAGTTTCGCAAGATATCGATAGTGAAGTTCGTAACTTCACTAGCTCACGTAACCAAGATTTACAAAATGGCTTTGCAAAGATTGCCAATGCAGCAACAAGTGATTAATTCTAGGAAAGTGGTCTTACTATGAGAAATTTCATGGTAGGGCCTTTTTTTGTGAATCGAAGAATTTGGAGTGTAAAATAAGAGTGTCGGAAGGAGCGTTCAAAATGAAACAAATTAATTTTAAAGGGACCACTTTACCTGCCATCGGTATTGGCACCTGGCATATGGGTGACAATCCCAAAACCTTTGAGCAAGAAAAAGCCACAATTCTTTATGGCCTGCAACATGGTGCTACAGTCATTGATACGGCTGAAATGTATGGCGAAGGTAACGCTGAAACGTTAGTGGGTGAGGCATTAAAAGAGTTTGATCGTGATAAAGTTTTCTTGATTAGTAAATTTTATCCGCAAAATGCCACTAAGACTAAAATGCGACAGTCACTGGAGAATAGTTTAAAACGGTTGAAAACTAATTATCTTGATCTATATTTACTCCATTGGCGAGGAACTGTACCTTTGGTCGAAACGGTGACTGGGCTAGTTGAACTTCAAAAAGAAGGTAAGATTCGCCATTGGGGAGTTTCTAACTTTGATACGGAAGATTTAAAGGAACTTTACGCTAATCCGAATGGAGATCAGGCTTTTGCCAATGAAGATTTGTACAATCTTGCCAATCGCGGCATTGAGTTTGACCTATTACCTTGGCAACGGCAACACGGACTACCACTTATAGCTTATGCGCCAATTGATCAAGGAGATTCTCGTGGTCAGAAATTGACGCAAAATCCTGTGATTCAAGAAATTGCTAAGGCACACCAAGTTACCCCAATGCAAATTTTGTTGGCGTGGACCATTCAGACAGATGACATCATGGCCATTCCGCAAACCAGTAATGTGGCTCATATGAAACAAAATATTGAGGCTGGTAATATCAAATTATCCAACCAAGAAATGCAACAAATTGATGCCCAATTTTCTGCGCCAACTTCTAAACAATCGTTGCGGATGATCTAGATATTTTTAACTAAAGGTTGAAACTACAAAAACTTATCTTGTTGCTTGACACGAAAACGTTCATAGTAACAAAATCAGATTAAATTGCCGTCTTTCAGCAAATTTGGGCTGGAACGTAGTGGGCACGACTTGGAGCCGCAAGCCACGTCTCCAAGCTCGGCCTTTATCTAAGCGAAACCCGCTAAGATAAACGGCACTACTGAGCCCATTTGCTTCCAGACTAAGTCTAATCTTTGCAATTAACACACTGGTATAATAGATTTGATATCGGTGTTGCTGCGCATTATTAAACTACTGTTTTTGAACCAAGTCGTTTAATACTAGTTATTGAGGTAATTTTGATACTTTCAACCTTTAGATTCTTAACATAAAAACCTGCTAATCACGCTCAATATGAGAAGATTAGCAGGTTTTATTTAGCCATCAATCCGATAGATATGTTCAGTAACATCTTCCTTGGTGATTACATAAAAGCCATTTTCTTGAGACCATTCCACATAAACGAGATTGCCCAGAGTGTTGTACCCGAGCTGTTTCAAATTTTTTTGTAACCAAGTTTTGGTAAATTGGTGCGTTTTTAATACTTTTTCTTGAATATGGCCCTGATCCACCAGCATGATTGATAAAGCCTTATCTTCTTCTGAATCCATGACCAAACTAATTTGACCCGCATTTTCTAAAATAACGTGCTTGGCGTTTTTTAAAGAAAAGCATTGGTTTTGCCGAGCCATCTGCCGGAGTTGTTCTAGTTCAATTTTATTGCGATTAATTTCTCTCAAATTAAGTACACCGTTTCTGATCAGGACGGAGGGCTCACCCTTTAGCCACCGGTTAACTTTATCGTTTTTCTGAACAATTTTTTCAACGAAATAAATTAAACATCCCCAAATGGCAATTCCCAATAACAAGTGGAAAACATTGATTTTTGGGTCATAAAGCGATTCTTCTAGAATTCCGCCCAGAACTAATGTATAGATGAGATCAAATGGGGTAATATCCGACAGTGACTTTTTTCCTAATAAACGGACAACCAGTAATAGTCCCATTAAACCGATAATTAGTTTGATCATGATTAACCAAAACATCTTGTGGCCTCCTTTTTAAATATAAATTTATCGTTTGTATAAATTAATCCTAACCTAAATGGACTATTCTAAGCAAATAAAATGAGGGATTAAAGACTGAACAACAAAAAGAAAATAATTCTTGACATTCATACTGTAGCTGACTACAATACAAATATAGTGTATCAAGCTACGATAAAGAAGGGGTGAATTTCAATGGAAAAACAATTAAAGGTAGTTAAAGAGACAAAAGGGTACTGGCGTGTAATTTTTAGTAATCCACCTCGTAACCAATTCGATCCATGGACTTTTGCAGAATTAAATCATTTGATGGATGTGGCAGAAGCGGATCAAGATTTGAAAGTAATTGTTTTTGAAAGTGGTAATAAAGATTTCTTTATGGGGCATCATGATGTGGCCAAACGTTTGGAAGTTCCAGATGAGCCTGGGGCCCAACCGTTTTTCTATAAGTGGCCGGATTTTGTGACGCGTTTGATTAACAGTCCAATTATTACAATTTCCAAAGTGCGTGGTCGCGCCTATGCTCAGGGATTTGAATTTGCGCTTGCAACAGATATGATTTTTGCTGCTAAAAAAGAAGCTAAGTTTGCCTTAGTGGAAGCTGGAGGTGGTTCAATGCCAGGAGGTGGCGGCATTGAATGGCTGACTGCATTGGTTGGTCGCAGTCGGGCAATAGAAATTGTGCTTAGCGCTGATGAATACAACGGTGCACTTGGCGAAAAATATGGGTTTGTAAATCGAGCTTTTGATGATGACAAACTTGATGAATTTGTAGATAAATTGGCGCGCCGTATTGGGTCATTTGCAAAACGTTCTCTTCTTTTGGGTAAAAAAATGATTAATTCGCGAGCTAAAATGCCGACTAATGGTGAGCTGTTTCAAGCAAATTACATTTTACGTACTATTGACGATTGGCCAGAAGCTAACGCGGGTGGTCAAGAAATGTCAGATCTGGCAAAAAAATATGGTGAAGATGCAGTAGAGTTGACTCTGCCCGAAATGTTTGGGAAAAAATCAGGTAAAAACGATGAAAACAATTAATGTCGGTTTAATCGGAATTGGCACTTGGGCACAATATGGAGTTATTCCAATTTTGAATTTATTGCCGCAATTTAGACTATTGGCTATTCAAAGTCGTTCACTTAATAAAGCTCAAAATTTTGCTCAAGGCCATAAAGTGCCTTTTTATTATGATGATGAAGATAAGTTGTTACGTAATGACAAGATAGATTTGATCATGGTAACGACTCCAGCACCCACACATTTTCAATATGCTAGGAAGGCAATTTTAGCTGGTAAAAATGTTTATACAGAGTGGCCATTAACTACCAATAAAACCCAATCACAAGAATTAGTTGATTTAGCACAAGAAAATCATGTGCGCACCTTTGTTGGGTTTCAAAGAAGATATTCTCCCAGTGCCCGCTTTTTTAAGGATTTTCTAGATCAAAAAAGAATTGGTAAGATTCGTTCAGCACGTGTTTCAATCGGAGTTGAAGCCTTTGCTAGGGTTATGCCGGAAAATTATGAATGGACTACGAAATCAGAGAATTATACCGATGTGCTAACAGTAGATGTTGGGCATTTTGCTGATTTGCTTTTTCATTTGGTTGGACAACCTAATTTAGTGATTGGTTTAACGGCTAATCAATTTAAGCAAACGACTTTGTTTGATAAGAAAAATCGTACAAAGAAGGTTCCGTATGGTTTGCCTAATAATGTCACGGTAATGGGCACTTTACTGGAATCTCAGCAGTTATTTGTTATTAATGCGGAAGGTGCTCAGGATAATATTTCTGGAATGCAACTAGAAGTAACCGGTAATGATGGCGTATTAATGTTAACCAATACACGGGCATATCAAAATGAAGCAGATAATAAGCTGCTTTTACTTGATAAAAATCACGATACTTTTACAAGACTTACGATTCCGGGTAAGTATGATACACTTCCCAAAAATGATTTAGATAATAGTG
Source organism: Pediococcus sp. (assembly GCF_003533255.1). Classification (NCBI taxonomy): domain Bacteria; kingdom Bacillati; phylum Bacillota; class Bacilli; order Lactobacillales; family Lactobacillaceae; genus Pediococcus; species Pediococcus sp. The sequence continues at coordinate 23,799 of NZ_DOEM01000004.1, read as the reverse complement.
TCCAAGATGCTGGTTATTACTATCAAGCGATTGCTGGTGATTTAATGAATGATAAACACACAACGCCCTCTTTTGAAACAGCAGTTCAAATGCACGAATTTATTAGTAAAATTATTGACTCAAATAAAAAATTACGAGAAGGTGAATAGATAATGGCAGCGTATATGGTTTATGTGCGGGACCGTATTATTGATCCTGAAGAACTTAAGAAGTACGAAGAAGAATCCAGCAAAGTAAAGGTTACAGGTGCGAAAACCCCATTAGCTTTCTATGGAAAAGTAGAGACGCTTGAAGGCCCCAAAGTTGATGGCGTAACCATTGTGCCGTTTGAATCTATGAAAGCTGCCGAAGCTGCCTATAATAATCCAGATTATCAAAAGGCCATGAAACATCGGTTAAAAGGTGCAGATTATCGAGTCTTCATTACGGAAGGTGTAAAATAAGTAATAAATAAACTTATTCGGAGTGATGATATGAAAGATTTATGTAAAGCATATGTTGGAAACAATATTAAAATGGTTCATAACAAAATTGATACGTTGTTTACTAAAGAGACTAACAAATTGTTTTCCGGTTTAACAAATACGCAATACCTTGTATTAATTTACTTGGGTGAAGAAAATGATAAATGCGCTTTACAAAAAGAAATTGAAACTAAATTTGAGTTGAGTCATCCGACCACGGTAGGAATTATCAAGAGATTATCTGTGCAAGATTTAGTTGTAACTCGTCCTTATGAGAAAAACAAGCGTCAAAAAGAAGTCATGATTACTTCAAAAGGTATGAGTCTGCTGACTTCAATAAAAAATGGGCCGCGTAGTATTTTGAATAAGGTTGATAATGATGCATTAGCTGGCTTTTCGGAAGAAGAGAAAAACCAACTAAATAATTATCTATATCGAATTAATGACAATTTGAATGAATTTTAACAAAAACGAACATGTCGTAGCGGTGGTATGTGGACCTAACAGCTATGACGTGTTCGTTTTTTAATCATCGATAGTATATTTTTTATCTAAAACCCTATGCGGATAGTTGAAATTATTTCTATGTGTCATGCAATCACAGAAAAATGACATAGTGCAACAACGACAGATTTAACAAGATAATTATGAATGTTTTTTGAAAAGGCCATTTAGCCCATAAAAGGCCAGCTATTTGTGAATCGCTATGCCTAATGACAAACAGCTATGACTCATTTAGCTGTCAAATCAAAGTTTGCGTCAATCAGATTGCAAATTTGTTTGGAATCAACTGTCGCAATATCAATAGATATCCAATTACTATTATTCATGTGATAAGCAGGGAAAAATCCTTCTGAAGATTGTAAAATGTCGACCGTTTCAGGATCCAACTTCACGTCCATAATGTCGATAACTTCTTTTCCTTCAAGGCCAAGATTCTCCTTTTTGACATCCATGACAATGGCGTACCATTTTCGATTTTGAGAGTGTCTCAAAACTGCGTAGTGTGCATATTTTTTCCATAAATATTCGGGTTGACTGGTATATTTTTCCTCAACATACTTAAAGATTTCTTCGCGTTTTATAAAAATTCTCCTATTGCACATGGTCTCGCGTTACACGATGCGGATATTGAAAAAATGGCAGCAAAATATAAAGTTAGTGTGCCGCAATTAGCAATTCGGTACGACTGGCAATTAGGAACGGTCGTGTTACCCAAAACTGTGAATCCAGAACATATGAAGACCAATGCTGAACTTGATTTTGAAATTTCGGATGACGACATGGCAACTCTAAAACAGGTAAAACCTTTGAATTATGGCAGTGCCAGCGTTTATCCAGTCTTTGGTGGAAAACTTAAAAGTTATGATGGCCAGACAGGATCTGAAAATAAATAATTTCAATTTAGCTGGATGGTGGTTCGTTACAAATTACAAATATTAAATAAGAGGTCCATTTATTGCCAATTGCGACAGTAAATGGACCTCTTGTTAGTTTAAACTATTTATTTTGTTTCATATATATAATCACGTGTCATTGGCAAGCCTTCGCCACTTGGTGCTTTGGTTAACAGATATTGCATGACATCAATGTTACCAGCTTCAAATGAAGCCGCAGCTGCCTGTAGGTAAAGATCCCACATCCGGCAGAAACGTTCGTCAAACATGTCACGTACCTGATCACGCACGTTATTAAAGTTGCGATCCCAGATTTCAAGCGTTTTTTGGTAGTGACGACGGAGCGGTTCCAAATCTTGAATTTGAAGATCAGCTTCAATCATGTAGTCGAGGTTTTTCGATACACTTGGAATGTAGCCACCCGGGAAGATGTACTTTGTTAGCCAAGGATCAACGCCCGCACCATTATGTTGCCCAGTAATCCCATGAATCAACGCCCGAGCGCCCGGCTTAAGTAACGCGTTCACTTTTTTGAAGTGGCCAGGTAAATTATCTTTACCAACATGTTCAAACATACCCACACTAGTGACGTAATCAAACTGGCCCGTAGTTTCACGGTAATCTTCTAATCTTACATCGACTAAATCTTCCAAGCCGCGTTTTTGAATTTGGTCCTTTGTGTAATTGTATTGTTCTTCACTTAAAGTCACCCCAGTTGCGTGCAGACCGTACTTTTCGGCGGCCACGTACAGTAAGGTTCCCCAACCGGAGCCAATATCAAGCAAAGTTTTTCCACGTTCTGGTTTTAACTTCTTCAAAATATGATTAATTTTGTTTAATTGAGCCTGTTCCAAAGTATCGCTGTCAGTTTTAAAGTAGGCACACGAGTAGGTCAAGGTTGGATCTAACCATAGTTTGTAAAAGTCATTTCCAATGTCATAGTGACTTTGGATATCCTTTTTGTTTTCTGCTTCCGAATGGCCTTGTTTGGGGATGAATTTCAAAAAGCTTTTATCATGCATGAAACTAGTAGCTTGTCGATAAGCTGAAGCAACAACTTGTTGAATTGAGCCCTTGATATCAATGTCACCATCCATGTAAGCTTCACCCAAAGTTAGGGTGGCGTGCTTAGCGATTTCTGACATTGCTAATTTCTTGTTAATATCAATTTCCTCTTGTGGTGTGCCTTCACCATAGGTTTCAGATTTGCCATCCCAATACTTCACAGTAACTGGGAAATCAAAAGCGTTACTCAATAATTTTTTGTAAACTGTTTTCTCTAACACAAATTCTCACTCCATTTCTAAAATGTAAACAATCCTATTTTAGACTTTTTAGGTTTGTCACGTAAGGAATTTGATACGTTAAAGACTAGAAAACGATTTCATTTTTTGATTCATATTTCTTGACTTGAAGTATACTTCAAGTAGTAGACTTTCATTAGAACAACAATGGAGGTTATCAAATGGCAAAAATCATGATTATTGGGGCCTATGGCAAGACAGCTCAATTACTAACAGAAAAGCTTTTACAGGAAACCGACGATGAGTTAATTTTATTTTTACGCAATGCACAACGGTTAAACAAATATACGGATAATTCGCGAATTCAATTAGTGGATGGAGACGTTTTGAATACAGATATGTTGGCACAATCAATGCAAAACGCCACCATCATTTATTCAAACTTAGGTGGCGTTGACCTGGATGATCAAATTCAAAGTGTGATTAAAGCAATGCAACAAACAGATAAAAATCGGTTTGTCTACATAAGTTCTTTAGGTGCACATCACGAAGTTCCCGGAAAATATGGCGAGTGGAACGAACAAGCGATTGCAGCGTACTTACCCGGTTTTCGAAAATCGGCTAAGTTAGTCAGCAATTCCGGCATGAAATATACTGAGATTCGCCCAGCTTGGTTAACAGATAATGACGAAGTGGACTATGAAACGACGCAATTAAATGAACCATTTAAAGGTACGGAAGTTTCAAGAAAAAGTGTGGCTGATTTTGCTTTTAAAGTCATCACTCATCCGGAAACACATGTGAATGAAAGTGTTGGTCTAAACAAGCCGAATACAGATGGTGATAAGCCTAGTTGGATGTGAGGAAATTGGCATGATAGATGTTTTTGCACATGTTTTACCGCCAAAATTTTTAGCTCAGATGTTACAGATTGATTCAAATGTCTTTGAGAAAAATTCTTGGATGAAAAATCCGTTATTGACAGATATTGATAAACGACTAGCAACTATGCAACCGAATCAGCAAGAAATTTTATCAATGGTGAATTTAAATCCTGAAGATTTTGTAGATGGTGATCAGGCTGCGACATTATGCGAGGCAGCAAACGAAGAATTACAGCAAATTGCCAGCAATTCTACCAGTAGTTTTCCAGCGGTAGTTGCGATGCTGCCAATGAATAATATTGCTGAAGCAATGGCAATTATCGATTCACAAGTGATTAATAACCCGCTTGTAGCAGGTGTGCAGTTATTCACACGAGCAATTGGAAAAGAAATTACAGATGAAAGTTTTTCTCCACTTTTTGCCAAAATGGCAGAGAGTGGGAAGCCAATATGGTTGCATCCTGTGTTTGACGAACGTAAATCGGATAATAATCTGACATTTAGTTGGGAATATGAGCAAACACTGGCGATGAATCAAATTGTGACTAAAAATTTTTTCACTAAATATCCAGGACTAAAAATTATTGTTCATCATGCAGGTGCAATGGTACCCTATTTTGCACGGCGGATTTTTTATATTCAGGGTGAAGCTAGATATGAAGCTTTTAAACATTTTTATGTAGATACGGCTGTATTAGGAAATTCAAAGGCAATTGAAATGGCAGTTGATTTCTTTGGCGAAGATCATGTTTTGTTTGGTACCGATACACCACTTGGAATTAAGCCTAATGGTCCCACGAGTGTCATCAAACAATCGCTTGATCAATCCAATTTAACAAGCATACAAAAGGAAAAAATTTTCACTGGTAATTGGCAGCAGTTAATTCAAAGAATAAAATAGGTTTACAACTAAGAATATAAGGAGTGTTCAAGATGGCAGTAACAAAAGATGATATGCAGTATACCAAATTAGGGAAAACAGATATCGATGTTTCTAAGATTTGTATTGGGGCAATGAGCTTTGGAAAGCCAGGGACCATGCATGATTGGTCGCTTGATTACCCAGATAGCGAGAAAATAATCAAGCACGCGCTAGGGCTTGGGATTAACTTTTTTGATACCGCAAATACTTATTCAAAAGGAACTAGTGAAGAGTATTTAGGCCGGGCATTAAAAGAAAATAATGTTGCGCGTGATAAAGTGGTGTTGGCTTCAAAAGTCTATTTCAACCCTGGTCGTCTTTCTAGTGAGGCGATTCATCGCGAAATTGATGGTTCTTTGAAACGTTTGGGTACCGACTACCTAGACTTATACATTATTCATCGGTTCGATTATGATACGCCAATCGAAGAAACGATGTCAGCTTTAAATGATTTGGTTAAAGCTGGAAAAGTACGTGCAATTGGGGCATCTGCTATGTATGGTTACCAATTTCAGAATATGCAACAGGTAGCTAAAGATAATGGTTGGGCTCAATTCCAGACAATGGAGAACCACTACAATCTGTTGTATCGTGAAGACGAACGGGAACTAATTCCAATCTGTAAACAGTGGGGTGTTTCATTGATGCCATATAGTCCGTTGGCCGCGGGACATTTGAGTCATCGTGAATGGCAAGTAAATACGTTGCGCAGTCAAACTGATCGGGTAGCGATGGGCAAATATGATAAAGCAGAGAGTGAAGATGTTGGCATCGTTGCCCGAGTGGACGAGCTGGCCAAAAAATATAACGTTTCAATGAGTCAGATTGCGTTGGCTTGGCAATGGGCGAAAGGCGTTATGGCACCAATTGTGGGTTCCACTAAGGCGAGCCATTTAGATGCCGCCGTTGAAGCTTTGGCAATTAAACTAACTGATGAGGATGTGCACTATCTGGAAGAGTTGTATGTGCCGCACGAAATTGTGGGTGCCATTAATCACAACCCAGCGCAGGGGACTGTGCTGATTGATGAAAAGAAGTAAGAATCTATTTCACGAGACAGTAAACAAATGCTTAAAGTTTTTAATTTATCTGCCAAACAAAATACCAACTAAGAATGGTTCGCAAAAGTACCTATTTCTTAGTTGGTATTTTATTCAACAGGTAAAGTTTAGAGGTATAATTATTGGCGTAATTTTATTGAAAATAATTTTGAAATCAGGTATTCAATATGAATTTTTCAACTGTCAAAGTTAATGATTTAGACGTTTTCTATCGCGAAAGTGGTTCAGACGACAATCCGGTATTTTTATTATTGCACGGCTTCCCAACGGCCAGTCATATGTTTAGAACTTAATGCCAATATTAGAAAATGATTTTCATGTTATTGCACCAGATTTTATTGGTTTTGGGCAATCAGCTGCTCCCGACCATACCAAATTTCAATACACATTTGAAAATTTGACGAATTATGTAGAAGACTTTTTGAAGGCCTTGAGTATTGACAAGTTTTATCTGTATGTTTTTGATTATGGGGCACCAATTGGGTTTGAATTAGCAGTTCGTCATCCAGAAAGCATTTTGGGAATCGTGAGTCAAAACGGTAATATTTATCAAGAAGGCCTTGGGTCTAAATGGAAATCTCGCAAAGTATACTGGAATCATCCGACTGCAGAACTACGGGAAAGCTATAAATCAGCATTTGCCCCAGAAACCATTATTGGTCAATACACTGGCGGTGAAAAAGCAGGCAGTGTTTCACCTGATGGCTATACACTGGATATCCATTATACAGAGTCACCAGATTACGCTGAAAGACAATCTGATTTAATTTTCGATTATCAAAATAATGTAAAAAAGTATCCGCGTTTTCAAAAATATGTGCGTGATTATCAGCCGGAGTCAATTGCTGCCTGGGGTAAAAATGATCCTAGTTTTGTCTATCAGGGTGCAGAAGCTTTCCAAAAAGATGATAAAAATGCGGAAATTCATTTGTTAGATGGTGGTCATTTTGTGCTGGAATCTCACTGGCGAGAAATTGGACAATTTATCCTAAATAAATGGGCATGAATAAACAGATAATCTGACTTGTTCAAAATATCATTCGTTTGTGAATGGTATTTTTTTATCCTTCAATTTAGCGCCCAAATGTTATAATAAAATAAGTTTACGACACAACATAATTTAAATGAGCAGGAGGATAAATGGTGACCAGTAGTAAAAATGGCCATTAGAGGACATATGAAAAAAATAGGGTGGAGTTTATTAGTGGTCGCGTTATTGCTGGGTGGTTGTTCAGCAAATAATACTAGTCAGGCAAGTAAGCCCGATTCTAAGAAGACTGAATCATCAGTAGTGAAAACTAAAAAAGTAAGCAAATCAGCTTCACGGTTAAGTGAGGGCAAAGCTAGTTCAAGTTCACAAAAAGCCACTTCTAGAACTAAAAAGGTCGCTGCAACGGTTTGGAATAAAACTAAGCAACAGGAATTAGCTACATTTATGGCGAAGTGGCAAAAAGAAATGGACCAAACGTATAAAGGTACATATAATGGCGAAAAGACGAATCATCTGGGCTACATTTTTCCAGATGTCATTAAGAACGGTAAGTTAGCAGGTCGAGTAAAGTGGGGAACCCGCAAGATTAATTTAACGTGGTCTACAAATGGTGAAAACGGCGATGAATTTCAAATTGTTGAGGTTGCTACTGGCGGAAAAGGTGGTACATCATTTCCAACGACCTACTTATTCTGTATTCACAATAATCAGCCGGTTGTGTTTATGACGCAAACCACCAATGGCAATTATCTTTACGTTCAGGATACGCAAAACGCGGATCTGCAAGCAGAGTTTGCTAAAATTGTGACTGGAATTAAACCAGCAATTTTGACCGATACCTCATTAAATACGGATGTTAGCAGTTCAGTAAAGGCATCCCCACAGCGGTGGCCCAGTGCGTATCAGGGAACTTGGTATTACTATGAATCTTATGATAAGAAAGTGGATACTTTAAAACCGGAAAAAATTAGCGCGGTCAAACTCACTTATTTAAAAACTCAGAAAATAAATTGGCTTGATATTCGTGGCGCACATCAAACCGCGGGTGATGGTTCGTATGAATATTTAAGATATCATTACTATAACGGCCGCCAGATTCCGGTCATGATGATGGCTAGTGGAGCAGACGCTTGGTTTGACGGAAATGCTTACCAAAGCAAAGAAATTGCAAATCAAATGAAAGACTTTACGTTTGGCGACGAAAGCAAGAGTCAAGAGGATCTGGACTAATTATTTATGATATGTGCTTAAAAAATACGACTCAAAATCATTTAAAGCTTTGAATAAATGATTTTAGGTCGTTTTTTGTACAGCTTATCAATTTACAATTTAGATAAGTATTCAGATTTTGTGTCATAGCCAAATTGTAATTATTCTGTTTCCAAAATAGCAATAAAGGCGGTCTGCATAAAAAATAGTCGAGTTGAATTATTAGACTTTGTGAATCTGTGAACTAAGATAAATATTGTGATGTAATCATAATTTTTGTTAAGGAGAGGATATTTGTATGTCTACTAAGTATAAATTTTTAGAACCTTACACTTTTAAAAATGGTGTCAAAGTCAAGAACCGGGTAGTGATTCCCCCAATGACAGAGGCTTCCGCTTTTGAAGAAGGATCTGTTACCCGTGATGAACTTCGCTACTTTAGTATTCACAGTGGTGGCGTTGGCTTGTTTATTTCGCCAGTTGCGAATGTTTCTGAAGATGGTAAAGGATTTGAAGGTGAGCTTTCCGTTGATGATGACCGCTTTTTACCTGGATTGACAAAGATGGCATTGGCCATGAAACAAAATGGGACCAAAGCCATTTTGCAAATTTTCAACGCTGGGCGGATGTCAAATTCTAAAATTTTACGTGGAACCCAGCCAGTTAGTGCAAGTGCAGTTGCGGCGTTAAGACCCAATGCAGAAACACCAAGAGAGTTGACTAATGATGAGATCGAACAGATTATCACTGATTTTGGCGAAGCAACTCGACGCGCGATTCAAGCTGGATTTGATGGGGTTGAGTTACATGGTGCCAATACTTATCTCTTACAACAATTCTTCTCACCTCACTCTAATCGCCGTACCGATAAATGGGGCGGCAATGTGGATAAACGCATGACTTTTGCTTTAGAAGTCATCAAAAGTGTTCATGCAGCGGTTGAAAAATATGCAGATCGTCCGTTTATTGTAGGTTATCGAATTTCGCCTGAAGAAATTGAAAATCCAGGGATTCGCATGGCCGATACGCTTCATTTCATTGATGTTTTAGCGGATCAACCTATTGATTATCTCCATGTTTCAATGGGCTATGCTTGGCGAACATCATTAAATGATAAGGCCGACAAGGAGCCATTAATTCTTAAAATTAAGAAACAGGTTCGCGATCGGTTGCCATTAATTTCTGTAGGTTCTGTCGAAAAACCAGAAGATGCAGAAAAGGTCATCGATGCTGGAATTGATTTTGTAGCCTTGGGTCGTGAAAGCTTACGTGAGCCAAAGTGGGTACAAAAAGTTGAAACTGATGACGAAGATAGTATTCGTTACACCATTTCAACGCGTGATTTGGATGAGTTAGGTATTACGCCATCTATGTGGAATTTTGTCACGGTCAGATTAAAGTCGGCGATGCACATTTCCAACCAACCAGATTATGATAAGGATCAATTTGATAATAAATTGGCGCCTCATGAAGGAGCTTAGTTTGTTGATGATCACTGGATAATCTAATTTAACAGTCACAGTTCAAGCAATTGACAGAGAACAATCTGCCAATTGCTTTTTTATAATTGGCGCGCATTGATGAGCGAACTTCGTGCTTAATCCCCGAAACAAGCATAATATACAAAGTAAATATGTAAGTGATGAGGTGAAAACATGGCCAAAATTTTGTCGGTAAATTTGGGTAGTTCAACGCTTAAATGGCGGTTGTTTGAGATGCCTGATGAAAAACAAGTTGCTTCAGGACTAGTTGATTTTTTTGGTAATACGAAAGCGGAAATTACGGTGAAGTACGGTGAAAAAAAAGCCGAACGGACTTTTGATAAAAAACTAAGCCTTAAAGATGCTATTACTATTTTAATGGATGAATTAAAGAGACTAAAGTTAGTTAAGGATCTTCATGAAATCGCTGGAGTTGGCCATCGAGTAGTTGCTGGCGGGGAAGTGTTTAAAGAATCCGTGGTCATCACGAAGGATATTTTAAAACAAATCGATGACTTAGATGTTTTTGCGCCATTGCACAATCATGTTGAGGTCGGGGGGATTGAACTCTTTAGACAATTAATGCCGTGGACCACGCAAGTAGCTGTGTTCGACTCGGCGTTTCATCAAACTATGCCGGAAGAAAATTATTTGTATGGCATTCCCTATGATTATCACGAAAAATATGGCGCCCGAAAGTATGGTGCCCATGGGACGAGTGTGCGATATGTCTCTAAACGCACGGCAAAATTTTTGCAGCGACCATTAGAAGATTTGCGGCTCATTGTGATGCATTTGGGTGCCGGTTCCAGTATTACTGCGGTAAGTAAAGGGAAGTCATTGGACACTTCGATGGGATTTACCCCATTAGATGGGTTAATTATGAATAAACGAAGTGGGCAAGTTGATGCGTCGTTAGTGATGTACTTGATCAAAAAATTAAATTTAAAAAATACGGATGACATGCTAAATATTTTAAATAACGAGTCTGGGTTATTAGGTATTTCGGGAGTTTCGGACGATCAAAGAGAATTAAAGAAACTGGCGGCTACTAATTCACGAGCTCAGTTAGCCTTGAACATGTTTGCCAATCGGGTTGTGAAATTTGTGGGTAGCTACATCGCTTTAATGAACGGTGTTGATGCCTTAATCTTTACAGGCGGGGTTGGTGAAAATAGTTTTGAAATGCGCGAACAAATTATGTCCCATTTTGGCTATGTGGGTGCCACAATTGATAAGACAAAAAATGAATCCGGCAATAAAGAAATCGATGTAAGTGCAGCGAATGCAAAAGTCAAAACGCTCGTTGTCCCTACTAACGAAGAATTGATGATTGCACGTGATATGTATGAACGCTTATCATGATAAGCGTTCAAAATTAATAACCCTCAAAACTAACAGCAATGTCGTTTTGAGGGTTATTTTCGATTTATTGGTGCGGCCAATTTTGTTTGATTTGTTTAATGATTGGTGAAACACGCCGTTTTTGGCCCTTTAGATAGTTAAAGTAGACTTTCATTTGGGCATGTTTGTCGCCAAGGGGGATGCGCACCCGATTGTCATCTTCTTTAGCCTGTTTCGTAAAACTTGGATCCGATTTGGAAAGGTTGCTACTAAAATAAGGAAAGTCTGAATACTTCGTAATTTCAGAGAAGGCTTCCCGCTGGTCTTGATAGAAAAACTTAGCTCCTGGGATTTCATTTTGAATGATGTCACGCCAAGGACCAATGTCACTTAACACGATAAAGCTTAAATTTTCTAATTCAGAAAAACTTACGGTTGACTGATTAGCATGATACATAAATTTATCAAGGTTCACAGCAAGCTTTTCGGTCCCTAAATATTGAGAGTCAATGTTTGGAGAGGCAAGCTCCCGATTGGAAATAATTCCAGTATAGGCATTGTTGATAAGTAAAGCGGCTGCTTGGTCGGCAGGAATTAAGTCCGAGCTGATTTGTCTATTTTTAGTTTCCGGACTGAGGAGATTTTTTAGAAAGATTATCGGCCCTGGAATCACAGAACCAATGCGAATTTCCCGTTGGTTTTGGTCAAAATTGCGTACATTATCAATCATCTGTTTATTTGCTTGAATAAGCGTCATCGCTTCTTGGGCGGCTAGCTGACCGGTTTTGGTCAACTTGATGTGATTAGGTTGACGGTCAAATAGTTTTACACCCAAATCTTCTTCTAGTTTTTGCATGCCCCGCGTCACAGTTGGTTGGGTGACATTGAGTTGTTCAGCCGTTTTAGCTAATGTGCCGGTGTTTGCAAACGTTGCTAACTCTTCTAATAGATACGGATCAATCATTTTATCAGCTCCTAGTATACGCTGACTGTATACTAGCATGATTAAGTAGTAATTTTCAAATGATTGAGTTTCTTCTATTATAAGGATGTTGAATAAAGTTATGAACGAAAAGTAGAAAGGATGTTTTAAAATGACAAAAGTGCCAATGGTTAAATTAAATAATGGTGTTGAAATGCCACAGTTAGGCTTCGGTGTTTTCCAAGTACCAGATTTGAGTCAAGCTGAAGAGGCTGTCACAAATGCACTTCAAGCTGGTTACCGATTAATCGATACCGCAACGGCTTATCAAAATGAGGAAGCTGTTGGGCGCGCAATTCAAAAGAGTGGCATAAAACGTGAGGAAATTTTTGTCACTTCCAAACTTTGGGTTTCAGATTTCACATATGACCGTGCAAAAAAAGGAATCGACGCTTCTTTAGAAAAACTTGGTTTGGATTATATGGATTTATATTTGCTCCACCAACCATATGGTGATGTCATGGGTGCATGGCGAGCAATGGAAGAAGCTTATCAGGCAGGTAAAATTCGGGCAATTGGCGTTTCCAATTTTTATGCTGACCAGTTAAAGAATCTTGAATTGACCATGCCGGTTAAACCAGTTGTGAACCAAATTGAGGTTAACCCATGGTATCAACAAACTGATGAGGTTAAGTTCAATCAGGGTGAAGATATTCGTGTTGAAGCTTGGGCCCCATTTGCAGAAGGTAAACATAATATTTTCACAAACGAAAAAATTGCAGAAATTGCGCAGAAATATGGCAAATCAAATGGTCAGGTAATTTTGCGTTGGCTTTTGCAACGTGGAATTACGGTCATTCCAAAGTCTGTTCATCGGAATCGCATGGAAGAAAATCTGAATGTGTTTGATTTTGAATTAAGTGCCACAGAGATGCAAACGATGGCATCCTTGGACAAAAATGAAAGTCAATTCTTTGATCATCGTGATCCAGTGACCATTGAACAGATTTTCGGTTCTAGTCTAAAACAGTTACAATAATCAACTTAGCAGTAAAGGAGCGTTTAAAAATGGCAACAGGTAACACACCAAAAATTAAATTAAATGATGGCAATGAGATTCCCGCAATTGGCTTTGGGACTTTTCAGATTCCCAGTGATGGTTCTACTTACAAAGCGGTAAGTGAAGCGTTGAAAATTGGCTATCGTCATATTGATACCGCTGTGGCGTACTTTAATGAAGCCGAAGTTGGTAAAGCAATCAAAGATAGTGGTATTCCGCGTGACCAAGTTTGGGTAACCAGCAAACTTTGGTTACAGGATTTTGGCTACGAACCTGCAAAAAAAGCGATTGATTTGTCATTACAAAAGTTGGGTCTTAATTATATTGATCTGTATTTAATCCACCAACCATATGGAGATGTTCCTGGTGCCTGGCAAGCCATGGAGGAAGCCAAACGAGATGGTAAACTCAAGTCCATCGGAGTTTCTAATATGACACCAAAGATTTGGAATAAATTTGTGCCTTTGTTTGCAACTTTACCATCGGTTGATCAAGTTGAATTTAATCCTTATTTCCAGCAAAAAGAATTACGTCAAATTTTAGATGCTGCAAACGTTAAGGTTGAAGCATGGGCACCGCTTGGTCAAGGTAACCATGATTTGCTAAATGAGCCGGTAATTACGAAACTAACTGAAAAATATGGTAAAAATGCCGGTCAAATGATTTTGCGTTTTGAAAATCAAGAAGGCATCATTGTCTTTCCAAAGTCGGTGCACACCGCACGAATTGAAAGCAATCTGAATATCTTTGATTTTGAACTTACTGATCAAGAAATTGCCCAGATCAGTGCAATTGATAAAGGAAAAGGAAATCACGATCCTGATGCTCCTGGAGTTCAAGAACAGTTAGCTAGTTATGATGTTCATGCTAATGATTAAGGTAAACTAAATAATTTTTAGACAAAATAATCCCTCAAGATTGGTTAGAACCATCCTTGAGGGACTTTTTTTATGCTTGCAGATCAGTCATCTTGATGATAATTTTTCCTTTAGCTCTTCCAGAGTGGGAGTAGGTAAACGCCGCTGGTAAGTCTGAAAAATCAACAATGCGGTCAATGATGGGATGCAGTTTATCTGCTTCAATCAGTTGGCGAATAACTTCAAGTTCTTGACCACTCGGTTTCATAAACAGGAAATCATATTGAACCTGATGAACTGTTTCAAGTTTAGTTAGCTTATGTGAAGCTGCGCCTATAAGGAGTTGTTTCCAGATTGGTAAACCAAATGCTTTAGCAAACCGGGCGTTGGGCATTCCCGCGATGGACACAATTTTGCCACCTGGTTTGACAATCTTAAACGCCTTTTCTAACGATTCGCCGCCGAGAGTATCAAAAACGTAATCGTAATCAAATAGAACTTCATCGAATTGGGTTTGCTTGTAATCAATGACTTGATCTGCCCCGAGCGAGCGCACTAGATCAATATTTTTGGTACTAGTTGTAGTTGCAACGAAGGCACCGAGTTGTTTTGCCAGTTGAATGGCAATGGTTCCTACGCCACCGGACCCGGCTTGGATCAAAACTTTTTGGTTAGGTTGAATAGCCATCAGGTCATGCAAAGCTTGATAACTAGTTAAACTAACCAATGGAATAGCTGCCGCTTCTTCAAACGATAAATTTTGTGGTTTATGTGCAATGTCACTTTGAGCAACCGCGATGTATTCAGCAAAAGTACCAATGCGATCGTCTTGTGGACGCCCATAAACAGCATCACCAACTTTAAAATCGGTGACCTGCGAACCGATTTGGGTGATGGTTCCGGCAAAGTCACTACCAAGAATTAGCGGCATTTTGTATTTTAAAAGCATTCGTAAATCGCCATCTTTAGTTTTTAAATCGATTGGGTTGATGCTTGCGGCCATGATTTTGACAAGAACATCATTTGGGCCAACCTCAGGCACTGGTACATTTTGGATGGTGGGGGTTGCTTGTTTATAATGGGTAATTAAAGCTGCTTTCATAGTTGAATTCATATTAAGCTCCTTGTTTATTGGTTTAATCTTTTAAACATTCGATAAGAAGAATATTAGTGCATTGGTTTAAACTTGTCAACATACATTCTTGACAAAGTTTTTATTTCAGCGTTTAATGGTTTAGAAATATGAACGAACACTTTAATACAAAAGTGGTAAAAATTTAAGGAGTAACCTAATGGCCGAACAATCAATGAAGATCTTAAAAAAGAGTGCGCCAATTTTTGCAATGCTACAGGATGAAAATCGCCAACAAATTTTGTTGATGCTGTGTGCAGTCGACAAATTGACGGTGAATCAGATAACAGAGCAACTGGAATTATCCAGACCTGCAGTGTCCCATCACCTTAAACTGTTATTGGATGCTGGACTGGTCACCGTGACCCGGGCAGGAACCGAAAGATATTACACCGTTCATTTGAATGGAGCGATTGATCTGCTGAAACAGTTAACTGCATCACTAGAAGCAGATTTGAATCAGCGAGAGATGCGCTATTAGATTGATACGCAATGCCTTTAGTTTGTAAATTGATGAGAAGAGGTCTGTTAAATGATAAATTTACGAGAACTTACTTTACAAGATGAGTTAATTTTTGATAATTGGATTCAAGCTTGGAAAAATGAGCCCACACAAGTGTCGGTATCCAGCCCAATTCAGACAAATTTTGCTGAATTTATTAAACAATTACAGATCAATAGTCGTCTGCCAGAAGCACCTCGAGTTCCGGCTACTAAATATTTTTATATTGAAGCTAATCGTATTAAGGGTGGCATTTCATGTCGGTGGAAATTAAATGATTACTTACTGAAATTTGGTGGCAACATTGGATACGGTGTGGCACCGGAATTTCGGAACCAAGGCATCGCTTCTGAAATGTTGCGGCAAGCGTTAGCCTTATTCAAGGTACGTCACATTGCCAAAGTTTTGATCACTGCAGAAGACTGGAATATTGCAGTCAACAAGTTATAAAAAATGCTGGTGAGATTTACTAAAATACGCTTATGGAAGAATCCACGGGGCTTCACTTACAACGCTACTGGATTACTTTGAAATAATTGAAGCATGTAAAATAAAAGCTCCGCTGAAATTTAGTAGCCTGAAGAGGGCTCTTTTTTTGAAATTAAATTAACCAGTATGAGTAATTAATAAAAATATTTTACGTCTTGCGCGTATTTAATAATGTTGAGCTTTTTTACTGTTATTTTGTACAAAAAATAGTTATAATGTTGTACAAACACTGGGAGATGATAAGGATGGATTTAAAAACAGAATTGACACCAACATACACGCCATCAAATTTCAGGAAACAGCAATCAAAGTTGTTTAAGCAAGTCGCAAAAGAAAATCTAACGATTCGGGTAACGCTTCCTAATAAGGAAGAAGGGCCTAATCAAGATATATTCGTGATTGGTGCACAGGATTATGCGGAGTACTTAAAATTAAAGGGAGATTATATGAAAAAAATCGATCGTGAAATTAGTGAAATGGCTAGTGCAATTCCGCATAAAAAAACCTCTGATCCGAAAGAGGTTGAGGCTTGGCTGAATGGAGACTAATGATATTGCGACAGCCTTTGTACGTTATCTTACTGTTGATGCTGGGAAAACTCGTCCCATTTTGATTGTAAGAGTTAGGAATGACTACGTTTTAGCGTTCAAAATCACTTCAAAGTTCAGTGAAAAATCGAGGTCTATTCGAAAAAAGTATTTTCAGATAAAAGAATGGAAGGAAGCAGGTTTGCGGCTGCCTTCATGGATTGACACAAACTATGCGCCCTTAGAAATTTCAATAAAACCGGTAGGAAACTCAATTGGTCACTTAACAGAGGGTGATCGGATAAGATTTCATACCTTCTTGGCGAATAGATTCTGAAATTAGCTAACAAAATTGTTGAAGGAAATTTGTTAATGCTTAATCATGAGGCGTTTTAGTGCTAAATGTCGTATAATGAGATTATTCTAATAAAATAGGGAGAATAACATGGCAGAAATTACACATTTTTATGAAACATTCCAACCAACACATTATGATGTCTATTTAGATATCAATCGAGAAACAAAACAAATTGCAGGAAAAACCAGTATTACTGGTGAAGCTAAAACTCAAACGGTTTCTATTCATCAAAAAGGTTTAGTTGTCGCTTCCGTTCAGGCAGATGGTAAAGACGTCCCATTCGTAACAGACGACAAAGCTGATGCCATTCGGATCGATTTATCGCAAACTGGTGAAGTGAAGTTAACCATTACTTACAAGGCACCGTTAACCGATTCAATGATGGGAATTTATCCTTCATATTATGAAGTTAATGGCGAGAAAAAGCAGATTATCGGAACGCAATTTGAAACCAACTTTGCCCGTCAGGCCTTTCCTTGTGTGGATGAACCCGAAGCCAAAGCTACATTTGATTTAGCTATTAAATATGATGAACATGAGGGCGAAACGACAATTAGTAACATGCCAGAAACGCGTGTCGAAAATGGGGTTCACTATTTTGACACGACAGTTCGGATGTCGACTTATTTAGTTGCCTTTGCGTTTGGTGAATTACAAAGCAAAGTCACCACTACCAAGAGTGGGGTTAAAGTTGGGGTGTTTGCAACTAAGGCTCACCAAGCTAAAGAATTAGATTTTCCTTTGGACATTGCTAAGCGTTCAATTGAATTTTATGAAGATTTCTACCAAACACCATATCCATTGCCACATTCATGGCAGTTAGCCTTACCTGATTTCTCAGCTGGTGCCATGGAAAACTGGGGGTTAGTGACTTATCGAGAAGCATACTTAGTGCTTGATCCCGACAATACTGCTCTTGACATGAAACAGCTTGTGGCGACTGTTATTGCACATGAGTTGGCTCACCAATGGTTTGGTGATTTGGTTACAATGAAGTGGTGGGATGATCTATGGTTAAATGAAAGTTTTGCCAACATGATGGAATATGTCGCTATTGATGCGATCGAACCTGATTGGCATATTTGGGAAATGTTCCAAACTTCCGAAGCTGCTGCTGCTTTACAGCGGGATGCCATTGATGGTGTTCAGTCTGTTCATGTGAATGTGGAAAATCCTGCAGAAATTGATGCGTTGTTTGATGGCGCAATTGTTTATGCAAAAGGGGCCCGCTTATTAGTTATGGTTCGCGCTTTACTCGGTGACGATGCTTTACGAGCAGGCTTGAAGAAATACTTTGCTGCTCACAAATATGGCAATGCAACTGGAGCTGACTTATGGGCCGCATTAGGTGAAAGCTCTGATCTCGATGTGGGTGCCATCATGAATTCTTGGTTGGAACAACCAGGTTATCCAGTCGTCACAGCTGCAGTTGAAAACGGTCAACTGACTGTTTCTCAAGAACAGTTCTTCAGTGGCGAAGGTAAAGAAGTGGGTCGCAAGTGGCAAATCCCATTAAATGGTAATTACGAAACTGTCCCTCAAATTATGGCTGAAAAGTCAATTACGTTGGGTGACTACGCTAAATTACGTGGAGAAAATGGCAAACCATTCCGCTTGAATGTGGGGAATGATTCCCACTTTATCGTCAAATATGATGAAACCTTATTAAAAGATATTTTGGATAATGTGGATGCACTTGATGACATTTCTAAACTCCAAATTTTACAAGATTTGCGCTTATTAGCAGAAGGTCGTCAGATTTCTTATGCCGAAGTTGTCCCATTGTTACCACAATTTGCAAATAGTAAGTCAAACGTGGTGAACGTGGCCTTGTACCAAGTTGCCGGAAATTTGAGAAAATTCGCAACACCAAAGTCAGATGAAGAAAAGGCTGTTCAGGCATTTTACGATAAATTGAGTGCAGATCAGGTTGCACGTTTAGGCTGGACACCAAAAGCTGGCGAATCAAACGATGATCAATTGAACCGACCCTATGCGTTAGGTGCAACATTGTATGCCAAAAATGCTGATTCAATTGCGGCTGCTCACAAGATTTTTGTGGCTAATAAGGATCAGTTGGCAAGCTTACCAGCCGACACGCGAGTTTTCATTTTGCTGAACGAAGTGAAAAACTTTGGTAGCCAAGAACTGTTTGATCAGCTCTTAAAACAACATCATCAGACGTCTGATAGTAGTTACAAGGAAGCTATCTGTGCAGCATTAACAAGCACACCTGATGCCAAGTTAATTGCGCAATTAATCGCGAAGTTCGAAGATACTGACACGATCAAACCACAAGATTTACGGGCCTGGTTCCGAGGCGTTTTGGCAAATGAAGATGGCCAACAAGCTGCTTGGGATTGGCTTCGTAATGACTGGCAATGGCTCGAAGATACGGTTGGCGGTGATATGGAATTCACAACTTACATTACTGTAATTGCCGGGATTTTTCATACACCAGAGCGTTTGGCAGAGTTCAAAGCGTTCTTTGAACCAAAGCTCAACACACCCGGTTTAACACGTGAAATCACAATGGATACGAAAGTGATTGAAAGCCGTGTTGCCTTGATTGAAGCTGAAAAAGATAGTGTCAATGCGGCTGTGGCAAAGGTTGTTGACTAACCTATTGGGTGATAAAATTTAAAAAGAATAGTTGAAATGCGGCAACTCTAAGCGAGGTGCTGCATTTTTTAGTTGATCTAAAATACAATTCTTAGTATAGAAAATTAGTGACATCCAAAAATCTATCAGATATGTATTGTTGGGATCTGTTAGTATTGACAAGGAAGCAAAATTTTTAAAGTAGTAAAAGTAAGTTTTGAAAAATAGTCATGAAAAAGGAAAGCAGTTAAATAATGAAACAAGCAAACATCAGAAATTTTTCCATCATTGCTCATATTGATCATGGGAAGTCGACATTAGCCGATCGAATTATGGAACAAACCCACACGGTTAGTGAACGGGACAAAAAGGCCCAATTGTTAGATGACATGGCCGTTGAACAGGCCCATGGTATTACCGTCAAGTCCAGAACAGTGCGGAACCATTACGAAGCTGATGATGGACAAACATATGAATATAATTTTATTGATACACCTGGACATGTTGATTTTTCATACGAGGTTTCCAAAAGTTTAGCAGCGAGTGATGGGGCGATCCTATTGGTAGATGCTACTCAAGGCGTTCAGGCGCAAACGGTGGCAAACTTGCGCCTTGCCAAGCAAAATCATTTGGTCATTATTCCAGTGATTAACAAGGTGGATAGTGATGCAGCCGATGTGCCACGGACACAAGCTCAGATTCAAAAGTTAGATCCGGCGTTCGAAAATTTGGATATGCTGAAAATTTCAGCCAAAACTGGGATGGGTGTGCATGAAGTTCTGGAAGCCATTCGGACAACCATTCCAGCGCCAACCGGAGATAAAAAGGCACCGTTAAAGGCGTTAGTTTTTGACTACATGTACGATGCCTTTAAAGGAATTATTGCCTATGTACGCCTTGTAGATGGCACATTAAAGCCAGATGATTCGTTAGTATTGATGGCGGAGCAAACACACATTTCGGCTAATGCATTGGGCTACTTTGCGCCCAATATGACGCCCGTTAATGAGTTAAATGCGGGTGATGTGGGATATGTTGTGACGGGGCTAAAAGATCCGCAATTAGTTCGAGTGGGAGACACCATGACTTCGGCCACCAAGCCAACTTCGCAACCACTGGCTGGCTATGAACCCGCAAAATCAATGGTGTTTGCCGGATTTTATCCAAGGGACAATAATTATAATGAATTGAAATCAGCGATTGAAAAACTCGCTTTAAATGATTCTTCGTTTCACTACAGTCTTGAAAATTCAGAGGCCTTGGGCGCTGGTTTTCGATGTGGCTTTTTAGGGATGCTGCATTTGCAAATTATTCGGGAACGTTTGAAGGATGAATATGGTTTGGAGGTACTCACAACAGCACCCAACGTGACTTATCACGTGTACTTGAAGGGTCAAACTGAACCAATGATTGTGAATAATCCGACTAATTTTCCGGAGTTTTCCAAAATTGAGTATGTGGAAGAGCCATTTATCAAAGCTGAGATTACGACACCCAATAACTTGCTAAGTGAAGTCATGAAACTTGCGGAAAAACATAAAAGCACACTGTTGGATATGGATAATCAAGCCGATTTGATCGTATTGACTTACAAAATGCCAACTTCTGAAGTGGCGTATGAATTTTTCAATCAGTTAAAGTCTGTTTCCCATGGATACGCCACCTTGGACACGACTTATCTTGATTATGAAATCGCTGATTTGGTTAAAGTTGAAGTTGATATTAACTATGCCACCGTTGATGCACTATCATTTGTAGTTCACCGTCAGGACGCGCCAAATTTAACGCAAGAACTGGTAAAAAAATTAAAAGTTGCGGTGCCGCGGCGACTTTATCCCACTCCTGTTCAGGCAGTTGTGGAAGGTAAAGCCGTTGCACGAGTTGATATTCCACCATTGCGTAAAAATGCGGCTGTTTCTGGCGGTAAAAAGAGTATTTCCAAGAAACAAGCGTTGTTACGGCGTCAAGGGATTAACAAACGACAATCAGCTAAAAACAGCATTGAGTTACCACAAGAAGTATTTAATGCCATTTTAGAGTTGGATTTATAAACGAAAGATGCATAAGTGAGTTTAGGCTTGTGCATTTTTTTGACTAACCTTCTGAAAGTTAAAGGTTTTTCATTAGTTTGATAGGCGACCTAAAGTTCGTCATATTTTCAGTCAATTTATTTCGTTGGTTTTACTCAGTTTGCTAAAATTAAGAAAAATGATATAAGGAAGAAAAAAGGTGAGATTATGCGGAAAGTACAATTTTATGGCGCAATTTCTTTGGATGGTTATTTGGCCACCGAGAAACATGATTTACAGTGGTTGTTAGATACCCAAGGCGGCGATAAAGCTAATACAGAGAAATTTTTAAAACAAGTCGACACCACCATTATGGGACGAAAAACATACGACGTGAGTAAAGGTTTAATGAATGGGGCATTGCAATTTCCTGATAAAACAAATTATGTACTCTCGCGAACCAAGCATGGTGAAGTGGCAGATGCAAAGTATGTGCAGGAATCACCAATGCAATTGGTTCAAGAATTATTGGCCCAACCTGGTGGTAATATTTGGATCGTGGGTGGTGGTCAACTTGTAGTGGATTTACTGGAGAATGATTTAATTGATGAGTGGTGGATTCAAATTGCACCGGTTTTATTGGGAAAGGGAATTCGGTTATTTCCAAACGGTGATTATTCGACTCACTTAAAGTTATTGGATGTGAATCGGTACGATCAGTTGGCAGAAGTCCATTTGTGCAAAAAGTAAAAGCTTTGATAAGAATAAGTTTTAATTTATACTCGGACAATCAAACTGGTAAAATAAAGACAAAAAATTATGACGCTTGATTAACGGCAAATAAAGCAGGATGGTATCCAATGAACAACTTAAAGAAAATTTGGTTAACTCATTTACAACCAATAATCCTCCTTTGGCTCGTGATCATATTCTGGATTTATCGTAACAATGGCCTGAGTGGTTTTTCTGATGCGGAGAATTTTGGCCTCATATTTTATTTACCATTTGTAATGGCAGTAATTTTCTTTGGCTGGGGAATTTGGAAACGGAAAATGTTACCAATGTTAACGGCGGTAACATTAGTGGTCACGGCATTAGTTAGCCCTCCATTTCATTTTGGCTATGCATTGATCTTACTGTGGTTGTTAATTCCAATTTGTAGTTATTTATTTGAATGTACTTTAATCAGACGAAGAAGAAAATATTCTATTATTGCGTTGGGGGTAATGCTGTTGTGCATAATAGGAATGTTTCTAACCCCGAAGACGGCAGTACGAATGGGTGTGATTACAAATGGGCATCCGACCCTAGCGCTAACAACCAAAGTGAAGAAAAACAATTATGCGAAGAACCATACACAATATACCAACCGTGGAGATTATGTGATTAGTCACAGTTTTGTAGATAAAAGTACGGGTGCCCAATATGACGAATTCTCTATTCATCGTGAAGGCATTTTCTATATTGCAACACTGAATTATAAGGAAGACTGGGTTTAGTGTTGTCAACTGTAAGATATATTAATGTGCAAGAATGAAGGTGAAGTACAGGATAAAGGTAAAATCTTGGTTAGAAGATGGTAGTTAAATGGCTTGGTTTTTGAGAATATGTTTTAAAATCTTTAGTTTATAAAATGATCCCAAGAAAGATGCTTGGTCGACAGTCAACTACAAAGTAATTGAAAAAGATTTTATATAAAGTTGGCAATTTTATATCAATTATAATATTCGGTTTGGTGGCGAAGAAAATGAAACGAGACGTTATGATCTTTTTTTCGTGTATTTTGTTTTTTTGTCTATTAGGGGTCGCGTATGGATATGTGGCACCAAATGACGGGAATCTATAGCAGTAGTAAAAAGAATTCAGAATTGAAAGAAATATCTGAAAATAAATCGACTTATCATTTTTAATTAAGAAAAAGAATCCGAAATTTGTTATTCAGACCGATTATGAAAGTCCTTACTTAAAAAACGCTGGAAGATATAATGTTACTATTAATGGGGAAAAGTTTTGCTGCCGGAATTGAATAATATAAGGGAGATTGGCGAACGCTTGGGTTACCAACCTATAAAATTAAAGTCATAGGTTCCTTTTAGATGAAAGAAAAATAAATGAAAACAATTGTCATAAGGGTTAAAAGCGGCACTTGATTTGACAATTCGGGAAATCTTTTCAACTATGACAGTAATAAGAAATAGAGAGGTTATCACAAAATTAGATGTAATAGAAGAGAAGGAGCCGTTCATTATTAATATTATGCGTATGGTAACTGATGAAAGCATAAATTACAATTCGGCAAAAAAATTAATTTTTTATATGAGGAGACTGAAGTGAACCCTTAAAATT
>NZ_DOEM01000013.1:0-47628 GCF_003533255.1 Pediococcus sp. | reverse complement strand
TTGCGGCCGAGCTTGCCACAAGAATCGACATCGACAGGAGCAAGAAAGATTTTCGGAACGAAAATCATCATTACTAGGCGGAATAGTAGGCACGACTTGGAGCCGCAGGACGGCAATTAAACTACTGCTTTTGAACCAAGTCGTTTAATACTAGTTATTGAAGTAATTTTGATCCTTTCAACCTTTAGATAGGGTATTTAAAGATGTTGCTTTATGATTGGAACTCAATCATAGTGCAAAATCTTTTTTATAGACAAGCGTTTATTTATTGTAATGATTCGTTATATTTGTAAACGTTTTACATGTTATATGGTAAAGTGTAACTAGAGAAGTAGAAAAAGAAGTAGAAAAAATAAAAAGTGAGTGTTTAATAACGATGTACAAAACGGATTTGTTAGAGAAAAATCAACAAAATTTATTTAAAATCCTAGAAATTCTTTATTTAGACGGAAATCCAGTGACCAAGCAATCGTTGACCAAAAAATTAAAAATTTCACCTGCAACGTTGAAACGTTATTTAGAAGATTTAAATGAGGATGTTCAACCTTTAGTTGATGAAAACAAGGTAGAAATCAAAATCGAAGCCAATACGGCGAGTTTCAAAATACTCAAAAACTTTGCACTTGATGATTGGCTGTTTGATCGTTATTTAAAAAAATCACCCAAGTTTCAACTTGTGATGCTTTTTTATAATCATGGAAGTCTTACGACATATACCCTTCAAGAAAAATTAAATCTTAGTGAGGCTTCTTTGTAGCGCACTATTAAACAGCTTAATACCGTTTTGAGTGAATTCAATTTGAGTATTCACAATGGGAATATTATTGGGGATGAATTACAAATTCGCTTCTTTTTTTACAACCTTTTTCAAGTCATTAATTATTCGCCTAAAGTGCGAGATTTTAATTTGGATCAGTTTGTGAATGAAGTGCAGACCGAATTACATTTCTACTTTCACTCTGAAGCAATTCATAGGGTGCGTTTGTGGTTGACAATTTCTCAGCATCGGTTGGTTGTCCAGTCCAAGTTACAAACGAGAATACCAGAATCGGTTCGTGAATTATACGAAAACAATGAGCTTTATTTTCATATAAAAAAAGTATTTCAGCGCGTCTTTCATGTTCGTTCACAAACAAAATCGGAGTTTGAATCTGAGGCGTTTTGTGTCATGTTAATTAGTATGTCTGTATTTAATAGCAAGACAAATGTGGCTCAACGTTTTTACGATATTTATAATTCTCAACACACACGGTTGTCTCAGGTAGTGGATCAAACGAATCATTTGATCCAAAAAACGCTCGAAATTAAGGATAGCCAGTGGCCCTTTGAATTAATGAAGTTAGTTTTTGATATTTGTGCACGACCGTTTTGTTTTTCGGGTAATTTGGAATATATGGATGAAATTTATGCGGACTACTATGTCTCGCATTTTTTCTCACATCAGGCACGCCAGGTTGTTAAAGAAATAATGCGAGTGTTAACTCAATCCAAGTATGGAGAAGTGAGCAAATTAATTGAACAAAATTGGATCTATTTTCAGCGGCGGTTACTATTTGCGGTCCGTGATTTTAGATACCAACAGATTAAGGATATCAATATTGGCGTAGATACTACTTTTGATTATTATATTAGCCAGTTGATTATTGATCTTATCCGCCAGATGTTTAAAAGAGATTTGCGAGTTAATGTAAACTATTATCAGCCCGGGAATGCCTATGATTTGGTGCTAACGAATTATCACGACGAGCCTTACGATGACACGGATTATACATATTGGCTAACTAATCTAGGGACCACTCGTGATTTAGTAGCGATTAAAAAAATCGTTGAAACTCATTTTTATGAAAAGACTCCGGTGCATCAGTTAATGTTTAAAAAATAGTAGAGAAAAAGAATGGGAAAAATAGGCTTTAGCTGGGTCTCGTGCTATTTCCCAAATACTATTCCTAAAATGTAGAAAAGAGTCAGATTCTGAGTAGTCTAGATTATACTCAGAATTTAACTCTTTTTTTTTGCATTTTTTTGAATGGAAATATGATTAAACATTAGAAAATGAGAGCTCTAACGCACACAAAAATATGAATTCTTGCAATTTTTTTGAGTTAACTATAAAAAATGAAATCGCTATCAGTTAAAACTTGCTATGATTAACTTGTAAAAAGGAAGCGGTTAGTTTTGAGGAGAGGTGATGATTGTGAAAAGATTTCTAAAGTCGTTACTAGTGTTTGTCACTTTAGCCAGTATTTTCGGATTGTATAGTCATCAACAAACTTATGCAGATGATGCAGAACCGAATTTTAACCTTGTCATCTCGCAAAACTCTGTTCATGTGGGGGACGCGGTTGAAATTAAAGTAAATCAATTGAAAACGGTGGAAGAGAGTTCAATTGATTTTAGTATGATTATTCCAACCGGGGTGATAATTGATAAAACGGCACTTAGCCAAGCAGCTACTAATGATGGATTTAAGTATCAATTGGAGAGCGATAAGTTGAACTTAACTTTAACTCCAAAAACCTCGAAAAATTTTGTCATTAAGTTAATTGCACAATCTGCAGGTGAATTTTCAATAAGTATTTTGGATAGTAAGCAGGCACTGACTAGTAATGTAGTCCAGATAGGAGCCCAAGCTGAGGCTTCCTCAGCAGAAAGTACGAGTAGTTCATCGAGTTTGCCAAGTACAGCAGATGAAAGCAAAAACAGTGTATCGAGTTCATCAGTCGAAAAAGTGGAAAGTTCAAGTTCACAAGCAATCAGTTCAGCAGAAGACTCAAGCTCACAAGTAAGTAGTTCAGCAGAAAGCTCAAGTACAGAAGCAAGTTCAAATGCGAAAACTACTTCAGGTAAATCGGCGCGAACGATTGTTAATGCGAACATTAAACTTGATCAGGCTGTCAATAATATCAATATTTCATATATATATCGTTATGCAAGTGATACAGATCAAGCCCTTACAGGTTATATTCAAGATCCAGACAAAGAAAAGATTACCGTTACCTATACCCTAACAAAGTTATCCGGAAATGGTGCTACCCCACCTCAAAACGGTGTAGTGCAAACGTTAGGAACGTTTACAACTGATGGCGCAAATGCTAAAACGGCATTCAGTTATTCACTTCTGGCTAATAAGTTTGCGTCGTGGACGACAAACTCAGTGGGATCGGTGTATGTACTGAGAGTAATGTTTGCAGGTACAGGTGGGCAAAAGAGTTTTAATATTCGGATTGTCTAGACAGACGGGTTACTCAGTCTGACTGCTCCTTCAAATATTGATTTTGGAAGTGATTTGAATGCTGAATTCACTGGAAACCCAATCTATATGGGAAAGGTTGCTACTGGCAGTCAGGCACTTGAAGTTACTGATACCCGTAAAATTCCAACTGGATATCCTATAAACGGATGGAATTCGACGGTTGCTTTAAAAAAACAAATGACAGGAGTAACAACTAAAGGTGTTTTGACAAATAGTCTGCATTATATTTACAAAGGGACGGATAACACGCTAAGTTCTGCTTCAAGCCCAGTGATGAGCTTGACCACTGGAACACCAGGGAAAACAACGCCTGTTTCGGCTGTGTGGGATTCTAAAAATGGAATAGCGTTTGAGCCCACAGCCGGACAACCAGTTGCTGGTGAACAATATACAGGTGCGGTTACTTGGACGTTGCAGGATGCACCGGTTAATCAGTAGGGAGATGATGCCATGTGAAAAGAGGATTAATACTTGTGATACTGAGTGTTGCGTCGATGTGTTTGTTTAATTCACCGATCCGTGGTGATACCCACGTTTCCGAAAGTTATGTGGGATTTACGAAGGCAGCACCTGCAACGCCGCAACCTAATGTGCCGGACAAACCCATTTATTCAAAGGTAGAAACGGCATCACAAGGTAAACAACAATATTTGCCGCAAACAGATGAACAGTCAGAAATTTTATTGAGTGTCATTGGATTATCAGGAATGATTGTAGTTCTTGGATATGGGATTCAGAGAAGAAGGATGTTTATAGCAGCCAAATAAGTAAAAGGATAAACCAAAAAAACGAATAGGAGCCACTCCGACTTATTGCTATAGCAATTAGGGAGGATGGACATCCGTATGAGAATAAGATTTTACGAAAGTAAAATAAATCTAAAAAACGAATAGGAGCCACTCCGACTTATTGCTATAGCAATTAGAGAGGATGGACATCCGTATGAGAATAAGATTTTACGAAAGTAAAATAAACCTAAAAAACGAATAGGAGCGATTGTCATGAAAAAAACAACTTTAATCTCACTAATTAGTATGAGCGGTCTTGTTTTAGGAGCTATTGCACCAGTTACTGCAATGGCAGCAGAAAACCGTACTGAAGACACAACCGCATCCGTTACATTTAAAGAAAACACGACTCACCCAGTTGATCCGGTCGACCCCACAGATCCAGATGAACCAGGTGATGGAAGTGGAACTGGCGAAGTTGGACCTTTAAGTATTGATTATGTTTCTAATTTTAATTTTGGAATTCATAATGTGCCAACCGAAGATGCGGTTTATACAGCAGAAGATGATGAAGGGGCTAGCAAAACATTTCCAAACTATGTCCAAGTTTCAGATCAACGAGCTGGGGACCCTAAAGGCTGGAGCCTAACCGTTAGTCAAAAAGGCAACTTCAAAGATAGCAAGGCAAATACTTTAACAGGTGCGCAAATTCTTTTAGGCTCGGCAATTGTTAAAACAACCACGAATAGTTACCCTAGCTCAAATCATACAGTAACTTCTTCTACTAATGGTGCGGCATTACAACCTGGAGGTGCTACTGTGAATGTGATGGCTGCAAAAGCTGGTGGTGGTTCCGGAACATGGGTTGATGTTTTTGGACAAGCAAATAACTCAACAGTAAAATTAGAAGTTCCAGCTGCAGCACATCCAAATGCGGATAGCTATAGTACAACGCTCACTTGGAGTTTAGCAGACACACCAGTTAATTCTTAAAATAATTAGGTAAAGGAGGTTGTCACTGTGAAACGAAAAACTTTTATCTTGATACTAATGACTTTGGTACTAAGCATTCTCACAATCTTGCCGGTTTCGGCAAATCAGCTAACCTTTGGAGTTCAAGCAAACCTTCCTGAAAATCAAGTTGACAATAAGGTTACCTATTTTGATTTGAAACTAAACTCGGGTGCTAGCCAAACTGTAACGGTCACGGTAACAAACGGGACTAAAAAACAAGTCAAGATAAAACCGGAAGTAAATACAGCGACAACCAATCTAAATGGTGTAGTCGAATATCAGAAAGTATCAGCTAAGAACTTTGATTCATCCCTGAAGTATCCTTTGTCTAAATATGTAACGCCAGTCGAAAAAACGATTGTCTTAAATGCAAAACAGTCTAAGAAAATCCATTTCAAAATCAAAATGCCTAAAGGTAAGTTTAATGGTGTAATGGCTGGTGGCATTCGTCTTCAAGATGAAAATGCCGAGATTAGTAAAGATGCTAAGAAGAAAAAAGGAACAACTGTCCAAAATGAATATGCGTATTTAGTGGGAATAGTCTTACAACAAACTGCAAAAAAGGTTACACCTGATATGAAATTGGCAAGTGTCAAGCCAAGTCAAAACAACCTTCGAAATGTAATCAATTCCCGTTTACGAAATGTTAAGGCAACTTATTTAAATAAATTGTCAGTAAATGCAAAAGTTTCCAAAGCTGGTAGTTCAAAGATTTTGTATCACCAGAAGACTTCTAATATGCAAATGGCACCTAACTCAGTTTTCAATTATGCATTGAATTTAAATGGACAAAAATTGAAGGCTGGGACATATGTCATGGATATCACAGCTAAATCTAAAAAGCAGACTTGGCATTTTAAAAAGCAGTTTACGATTACTCGTAAAAAAGCGGCTGTGTTAAATGCAAAGGATGTCTCAATTAAAAAGAATTATAGCTGGATTTATATCTCGGTAGGAGTCCTCATCTTGTTAATCATGATCGCAATTGCATTCTGGCTGATCCGTAGAAAACTAAAAGCTAAAGAAGCTGAAAACGAAGCATTACGCGCCCAACTTGAAAAACACTCCTCAGACAACTAATTGTTTAATGACCCCCTTTGCAAATAAGACTGGAAATTTCCAGTCTTATTTGTTTATTGTTTCAATAAGTAATACTAAGCTGGTAAACTTAAAGAAAAGTCGAAAGAGGATTTAGCTATGTGGACTCAATTTAAAGAAACAAATTTTTTTAAATTTATCACAATCTTTTTGCGCCGATTTAAAAGTGGAAATGTGTCGAACAATGGAATTGTTTTTGCGTATTATACTTTGCTCTCATTCTTTCCGTTACTTCTGTTAATTGGAAACCTGTTACCATTACTGAATTTGCCGATAAAAACCGTTCTAGAATATGTGCAACAGGTCATGCCAGAAAATATTTATGAAATTTTGAGTCCTTTAATTCGTCAGTTATTGACAACTAATAGTGGCGGCATTTTTTCGATAGGAGTTGTGGTGGCAATTTGGTCGGCAAGTCGCGGCATTTCGGCATTTCAAAAATCGTTGGATGCGACCTATGAAATGGAGAATTCTGCAAATGCTATTCTGAGTCGGCTGTTGTCTTTTGTGATTGTCCTTATTTTTATGTTGGCCTTGGTTGTGGTCGTCCTGTTCTTCACATTAAGTTCGGCTGTTTTGACTTATTTGACCCCAATCCTTCATCTACCTCAAAACTTGGTGGGCATCGTGAGCACAGTTAAATGGCCGATTACCATTATTGCGGCTGTCATTATTTTGGCTGTTTTGTATGTCATTGTGCCAACCGCAAAGGTCTATTGGCGGTTTGTCTGGGTTGGTGCGGCGTTTTCGATGGTTGGTTTACTGTTGCTAACGCAGTTCTTTGCGCTATATTTACGTTACTTTGGCGGCGAAATTACCACCTATAGAACAATTGGGACTTTTATTGTGATCATGCTGTGGTTGGATCTTTTTGCGGAGATTCTCTTGATTGGCGGGGTCATCAATGCTTCCTTACAAGAAGGCTGGCAGAAAAAAGCGTTTATCCCCAAGAAACGCCGTTCAAAAAGGCAAAAATCTGATAAACTGGTATAATACAAACATAAATTAATGTACCGGGAATTTTGGTTCTCGGATGCAGCTAAAGGTGTGAAAATTACGAATTTTATTAAAACGCATAAAGCTTTAACGACTGATGTCATTTTGATTTTGGCTGGGATAATCGATTGGTTGATTACGCGCAATGTCATTGTGACTAGCAACCACTTTTTTATGATTGGATTGGCGCTATTACTAATTGGTGTGGCCTTTGTATTAGAACGAGGACATTTACTAACGGGGTGGTTTCGCCGGCCAGCTAAAGGTGAAGAAAAACTGAAGCGAAAAAAGATCGATGTTCACAAAGTCGGGCGGATTAAAAACAGTCCAATTGTGTTTACAAAGCCAGCACGCTATTTTTTACGCATTGGGATTTTTACTGTTGTTGTCAGTATTCTTGTTTCATTTATCTAAAAAACTCTTTACCAAATGATTTTTGAAGTCATTGGTAAAGAGTTTTTGTTTGGAACCTAAGTAGTTAACACAAATTTTTGAATAGCTTTGGCAACGCCGTCTTCTTCGTTTGTGGCAGTTACAAATTTGGCTAATTGTTTGACTTCTGGAATTGCATTACCCATTGCGACGGGAGTTCCAGCAACTTTTAACATAGAAAGATCATTTCCTTGGTCACCAATTGCCATCATATTTTCAGACGTCCATCCTAAACGTTTCGCCAAATCTTTCAGCGCGTTACCTTTGCTGGCCGATTTATTTAAAACTTCTAAAAAGAAAGGCTCACTTTGCACAAAGTAGTATTTCTCTAAAAAGCTTTGTGGAATCTTTTCACGCAGAGCGGTGATCTTTTCTGGTGGGTCAATGAACATCCCCTTTGGAATTCGTAAATTCATTGGCATTTCACCGACATCACGATACCGAATACCCATGCGCACGTAAAAACTTTCTGCAATTGTGTAAGGACTCAGATTCTTATTGGCAGTATAAATATGGTTTTCAGTTTCTACATGAAAATGACTGCGCAATTTCCGACTTAAGGCTTCAAGATCAGTATAGTCATTGTAGTTTAGAGTATGCCGAATAATGGTCCGCCCCTCGATTGTTTGAACCAGCGCGCCATTGTAAGTAATGACAAACTGGTTATCACCAGACAAGCCTAGTTTTTTTAAGTGTTCAGCGACCCCAGTAAGTGGTCGTCCGGAGCATAAAACAATTTTGACACCAACTTGACTGGCCTGCTTGATAACAGAAACGGTTTTGTCGGTAATTTGTTTATTGTCGGTTAAAAGCGTGCCATCAAGGTCAATGGCCACAATTTTGATCGCCATTAGCGTTGACCTCCCTTAGCATCTAGCAAAATTCCGTTTTTAATATACGATTGAAACTCTTTGTAAATTGGGTGGAAGAGTTCACTATCATCTTCAGATAGCATTTTTTTAGGAAAGAAGAAACGTTCATCACCAGAAACCCGTCCCGTGATCGCAGCCACTAAAGCACTCACGGTTGAAAGCTCAACTAAACTACCATCGTGTTGCATAAGCTCAATTTGGGTCCGTGGTTTAGTGGTGCTAGGATCGTAAGCATCATATGGTAAGTCATAGCTATTATTGATAGCTGTGTAGTAGGTACTGTTAAACCCAGCTTTTTCAATGAGGCTTCGCAGCTCAGGTAATAAATATTCTGTTTCGCGCGTAAAGCGTACTGATTTCAGTGGGATACGATTTAAAAATCGATTTGATAAATCATTTAAAACGGGATCTTTATCGTCCTCCCACTGTTGGAAGTAGGTGTTTAAAACGCCATCATCTAAACGTAAATAATCGGCAACTGTTGCATTGTGATTAAAAAACGGCATCAAAAAATAAGGAATAAAATCGCGTTGCTTACTATTATCATTGGTAGCATCGCCATAAATTTCGTTTGCTCGTTGCAAAAGATGACTTAAAATCATTTCCATTGAGCGAGAAACAGGATGAAAGTAAACTTGAAGGTACATTTGGAAACGACTGACGATAAAATCTTCCACGGCATGAATGCCGCTGATTGAAAAGGCAATGCCATCTTTATAAGGACGCATCACGCGCAAAATTCTGGTTAAATCAAAAGTGCCGTAGTTTGTGCCTGTATAATAGGAATCACGAAGCAGATAATCCATTCGATCAGCATCAATTTGGCTAGAGATCATTTGGACAACCTGTGGATTTGGATATTTATGAGAGATCACGCTGGCAACTTCGCTCGGAAACTTTGGTGAAACTCGGCGGAGCACTTGGTTAACCTCGGTTTCTGGGTCCGTAATAATGTGTTCGGTATAGCTTTCATGATCAGTATGAAAAATATGCTCAAATGTATGTGAGTATGCGCCATGACCAATGTCATGCAGTAAGGCAGCACATAAGGTGACGAGACGTTCTGAATTGTCCCATAAACCATCGCCAGGTGTCTTTGAGGGATAGTTACGCTCAAAACTGTCACAAATGCGCCGGGCAACTTCATAACATCCAAGGGAGTGTGAGAAGCGCGTATGTTCAGCACCATGGAACACAAGTGAAGTTGTACCAAGTTGATGAATGCGACGTAAACGTTGAAATTCTTTTGTATTAATTAAGTCTAAGATGACCTGGTTTTGAACATAAACATAGTTATGAACCGGGTCACGAAATACCTTTTCCATTGGCAATAATTTATTACGGTAATCCATGAAAATAGGCTTCCTTCCATCTAAAAGTTATTTGTTAAGCCTAGTATAACAAAGTTTTGTAATTCCGTTTGAATAAAGCCAAATCGCTATGATGAATGAATTTTTGGGTTTATACTAATAAGGAAGTTATTTTTGGGAAAGAAGGGTGCTGACTTTAATGGATGAACTTAATACTGGTGTACCGGTTGCCATTCATTTGGACACTTATATCACACAAGAAGGAGAAGAGTCCCATTTTGCATTTAATGAAGATGGTCAACTTTTTCAAATGGGTGATTCTTTTTATATTCGTTACCAAGAAACGGATGAAGATACCAAAGAACAAATTCCGGTCACTATGAAAATTGATAGTGAAGGAGACGTCTTATTGACGCGTTCCGGTGAAAACAAATTGCGATTACGCTTTAGTAATGGCAAACGAATTCAGGCCCGTTATCGTACACCATACGGAATTTTACCGGTCGATACAGTTACCCCGTTTTTGGAAGTTCGTGTGCGTGATCGACCATTTTCCGGAACTGTGAATGTGGATTACCAGTTATTTGCTGGTGAAAGTTTATTAGGAGACTACAAAATTAGATTGCAATTTACAGCCTAGGTAATGTATCATAGGGAGTAGACTGTTGAAAGGACGTGCACCAGTTTGGATTTGAAAATTTTTGATGGTCAAGACAAAACTGAACTTTCATTAATCGAGGTTGCTCATGCAATTCTTGCTCAGCATGGTGATCCCATGGCATTTGTGGATCTTGCTAATGAAGTTCAACAGTATCTTGGCAAAACCGATGAAGAATTCCGCGATCGTTTGTCACAATTTTATACTGATTTAAATACTGATGGTAGTTTCATTTCTTTGGGCGACAATAGTTGGGGGTTACGTACTTGGTACCCCTTTGAGTCAATTGATGAAGCCATTATTCATGCTGATGAGGATGAAGATGACGATCGTCCAAAACGTAAGAAACGTAAGAAGGTTAATGCTTTCTTAGCTGACGCCGCAGATGATGACGACGTAATTGATTATGATGCCGATGATCCAGAAGATGATGATGTTGTTGCTGATGACGACAATGACTTTGATTCCGATAATAATGATGATTATACTGATAGTTCAAAAGATGATGATAGTGATGATTTACCTGATGATGATTTGCCCGATGGTATCGAAGGACAGTTATCTGAGTTAGATGATGACGATTCGGATGATGATGAATAAGTCAGCTTTTCAAGCTTGACATTAGATTAGTTACCTTGTATTATCTTTATTGGGCGCTTTGCTATGTGCAAAGCCAAACAGTACGGATTTTAAATTGTGCTCCCTATTCCAAATGAATAGGGAGCATTTTTATTATTTCATAAATGTCCCTAAAAAACCTCAAAGGAGTTATAAAATGACTAAATACATTTTTGTCACTGGTGGCGTTGTTTCTTCGCTTGGAAAAGGAATCGTAGCGGCTTCTCTTGGTCGTTTACTCAAGAATCGTGGCCTAAAGGTTACCATTCAGAAGTTTGATCCCTATATTAATGTTGACCCAGGAACGATGAACCCGTATCAACATGGGGAAGTATTTGTTACAGATGATGGCACAGAAACTGATCTTGACTTAGGTCACTATGAGCGGTTTATCGACAATGATCTTAACAAGTATTCCAATGTGACAACTGGGAAAATCTATTCTGAGGTTTTGAAAAAGGAACGTCATGGTGACTACTTAGGTGCCACTGTGCAAGTAATTCCACATATTACGGATACCATCAAAGAAAAAATTATGCGCGCTGGGACAATCACAGATTCTGATATTGTGATTACTGAAATTGGTGGAACAGTTGGTGATATCGAATCTCTTCCATTCTTAGAGGCTTTGCGTCAAATGAAGAGTGAAGTGGGTTCGGAAAATGTGATTTATATTCACACCACTTTGATTCCTTATTTACGTGCAGCTGGAGAAATGAAAACAAAGCCAACTCAACACAGTGTTAAGGAATTGCGTGGGCTTGGAATTCAACCAAATATTTTGGTAGTTCGGACTGAAAAGCCCATTACACAATCCATGCGGAATAAAATTGCGTTGTTCTGTGATGTAGATCCAGAAGCTGTTATTGAATCACGTGATGTGGATAATTTGTATCAAATTCCGTTGAATCTTCAGGCTCAAGGGATGGATCAAATTATTGTGGATCACTTTGGTCTTAAGACACCAAAAGCTGATATGGAAGACTGGCGAAAGATGACAGAACATGTTCGTAATGATTTGGACCATGTCATTAAGATTGCCTTAGTTGGTAAATATGTGGCCTTACAGGATGCTTACATTTCTGTATCTGAAGCTTTGAAACATGCCGGATATCCAGTCAATGCTAAAATTGAAATTAAAAAAGTGGATTCTGAAAAAATCACAACCGATAATGTTTCTGAAATTTTTGGCAACGTAGATGGTTTAATCGTTCCTGGTGGGTTCGGTGATCGTGGAATTGAAGGCATGATTACGGCCATTCAGTATGCTCGTGAAAATGATTTACCATTCTTGGGAATTTGTTTAGGTATGCAAATGGCTTCCGTTGAGTTTGCGCGAAATGTCTTAGGTCTTAAAGATGCTAATTCAACAGAAATGAATGCTGATACACCGCATAACATTATTGACTTAATGGCCGACCAGGAAGACGTTCATGATTTGGGTGGAACACAACGATTAGGCTTGTACCCATGCAAACTTAAAGCAGGTTCTGTGGCTGCTGCAGCATATGACAATCAAGATGTTATTCAAGAGCGTCATCGTCATCGTTTTGAATTTAATAATAAATATCGGGATGCTATGCAAGAACATGGATTAGTATTTTCCGGCACTTCTCCTGATAACCATTTAGTTGAAGTTATTGAATTACCTGAAAAGAAATTCTTTGTGGCTTCTCAATATCATCCAGAATTCTTATCACGGCCACAACGTCCAGAAGGTTTGTTCAAAGCCTTTATTGCAGCTGCTAATAAATAACAGTAAACAAAGTAGTACACGATCGTCAATAAGACATAGTCGTGTACTATTTTTGTGAATAAATTTATAGAAAAATTAGGTCAAATTATAAGTTTTTCGTGAATAACCCTTAGGCGGGTTCGGTTTATTGATTTTTTTTAATTTATGGTTGTTTTTTTGATATAGGTTATTTATGATTAGAATTGACTGTACAATTATTAGCATGTTGATAAGTGAGGAAAGTACACATGAAAAAAATGGTAATCCGTGGCGGACAACAACTTTCCGGTGAAGTGACAATTGGCGGTGCTAAAAACAGCACAGTAGCTTTAATTCCAGCTGCTATATTAGCCGATACTCCTGTCCGCCTAGACTCTGTTCCAGACATCTTAGACGTTCATAATTTAATGATCATTCTTGAATCAATGAATGTTCATTCTACGTTTGAAAATGGTGTTATGGAAATTGATCCAACTAATATAATTGAAAGTGCCTTACCAAGTAAGGCAATTAAAAGTTTGCGTGCTTCCTACTATTTTATGGGGGCATTGCTAGGTAAATTCAAACGCGCAACGGTAAGTTTCCCAGGTGGCGACAATATTGGTCCTCGTCCAATTGACCAACATATCAAAGGATTCAAGGCCTTGGGTGCTACGGTTAACGAACAAAACGATTCGGTTTATATCACGACTGATAACCGTGAATTACACGGTGCCCATATTTTCTTAGATGTCGTTTCTGTTGGAGCAACCATTAATGTCATTTTGGCGGCTGTCAAAGCCAACGGGCAAACAACGATCGAAAATGCGGCTCGTGAACCTGAAATCATTGATCTGGTGACCTTCCTAAATAGTATGGGAGCTAGGATTCGTGGGGCAGGAACAGATGTCATTCGTATTGATGGTGTGGATAGTTTGAGTAGTAATGCTACTCACACAATTATTCCAGATCGCATTGAGGCGGGAACCTATTTGTCATTGGCTGCTTCAGTGGGCAACGGTATCCAAATTAATAACATCATTCCAGAACATTTGGAATCTTTTAACTCAAAGCTTCTGGAGCTTGGAGTTGATTTAGATGTTGGTGAGGATAGTATTTATGTTCCTGAATCGCGTAATTTACATGCCATTGAAATAAAAACAAATCCGTTTCCCGGCTTTGCAACGGACCTTCAACAGCCCATCACACCCGCTTTAATGAAGGCTCAGGGAAGTAGTGTCATTGTGGATACTATTTACCCCAAACGTGTTAAACACATCTCACAGCTGCAAAAAATGGGTGCTAACATTAGAGTTGAAAATGATATTATTATTGTGGCACATACAGAACAATTACATGGCGCCGAGGTTGAGGCTGGT
The DNA here is from genome assembly GCF_003533255.1 of Pediococcus sp. Classification (NCBI taxonomy): domain Bacteria; kingdom Bacillati; phylum Bacillota; class Bacilli; order Lactobacillales; family Lactobacillaceae; genus Pediococcus; species Pediococcus sp. The sequence goes on along the minus strand of NZ_DOEM01000013.1, from coordinate 33,556 downwards.
GAAATTCGTGCCGGTGCGGCCTTGATGATTGCTGGCTTGATGGCTTCGGGAACAACGATTATAACTAAAGCTGAGAACATTTTGCGCGGGTATGATCGCATTGTTTATAAGCTGAAGCAACTGGGTGCCAACATTGAAATTGTGAGCGATGCAGAAGAAAAAGTTAAATAGAGGTAAAGAATGAGCGATTTTTTAACAATGGCGGAATTACAAAAAATGACGCTCAAACAGATCTATGGTTTTGCGCGTCAATTTAAGATTCCGTATTATGGTCAGATGAACAAACCAGAATTAGCTTTAGCTATCATTCGGGCTCAAGCTAAGGAACAAGACTTTGTCGAAATGGAAGGCGTTTTAGATATCGTCTCCCAGGAAGGCTTTGGTTTTTTACGGCCAATCAATTATGGGCCTTCTCAAGAAGATATTTATATTTCGGCTTCACAGATTACTCGGTTTGGATTGCGAAATGGTGATCTTGTCACAGGAAAAGCTCGACACCCCAAACCATCTGAGCGTTATTATGGCTTGATGCACGTTGATCGAGTAAACGGAAAAAATCCCGAAGAAGCTAAACAACGACCTCATTTTCCGGCATTAACACCTATTTATCCCAAACAACAAATTAAATTAGAAACAACCTCGGAAACCTTGTCTACCCGCTTAATTGATATTTTCACACCAATCGGTTTTGGTCAACGAGGGCTGATTGTGGCCCCACCCAAGGCTGGTAAAACCACTTTGCTAAAATCAATTGCCAATGGCATTGCTAAAAATTATCCCAAGGTTAAACTAATTGTGTTATTGATTGATGAACGTCCTGAAGAAGTGACGGACTTGGAGCGCTCGATTAAAGGTGAAGTGGTATCTTCGACTTTTGATAAAGAGCCGAAAAACCACATTCGAGTTTCGGAACTTGTTTTGGAGCGGGCACTGCGCTTAGTCGAAGACAAAGAAGATGTGGTCATTTTACTGGATTCAATTACGCGTTTAACGCGGGCATACAATTTGGTGATTCCACCCAGTGGTCGAACGTTATCCGGTGGAATTGATCCAGCTGCGTTTTATAAACCCAAGAAATTCTTCGGAGCGGCGCGGAATATTGAAGAAGGCGGCAGTTTAACAATTTTGGGAACCACGTTGGTTGATACGGGAAGTCGCATGGATGATGTTATCTATGAGGAGTTCAAAGGAACAGGGAATTCTGAGTTAACCTTATCACGAGAACTTGCGGAACGCCGTGTTTTTCCTGCGCTTGATATAAAACAATCAGGAACCAGAAAAGAAGAATTGTTATTACCACAGAATGTTTTGGATCAAGTTTGGCGGATTCGCCGTGCTATGGTGGGTGATTCGCTTGAAACAACGGAACAATTGTTACAATTCTTGAAAAATACTAAAGATGATCAAGAATTTTTAGGTGAGATTGAAAATGTGAAGTTTAAATCAGCCGTTCGGAAACGAAAACCACGGTAAAAGTGAGTTGCGTGTAATAGATATTCATGATATTATAGTGGTCGTTGATTAATTTAAGAAAATAACTATGTCTCAGTAAATGACTCATGGCAAAGGAGCGTATTTATAATGAAAAAAGGAATTCATCCAGATTATCACGAAGTCGTATTTCAAGATTCAACAACTGGTTATAAGTTTATTTCCGGTTCAACAAAGACTTCTGCTGAAACAATCACAATGGACAATGGCAAAGAATATCCATTAGTTCGTGTTGAAATTTCTTCTGATTCACACCCATTCTACACAGGTCGTCAGAAGTTCAACCAAGTCGATGGTACTGTCGATCGTTTCAACAAGAAATACGGACTTACAGACGACAACAAGTAATTCTGTACTTAAAAAAGCTCGAACCAACTGTGACGTTGATTCGAGCTTTTTGTTTTGGGTTAATGTTTGCGGTCGGCGTGCGTGTTGATTTGAACCAAAATAAAATTCAAAGCAACTAAGACTGATGTGGAAATAAAGACGGATCCGTAATCAAAGGTTCCAGAAACTGCAGATCCAATTAAGGGACCGGACATGTTTCCTAATGCTTGAAAAGATTGATTCCAACTAATACCCGACCTGTTACTTCGGCAGGCGAGCGTTTTGACAAGATTGCTTGAACGGCAGGCAACATGGCGCCATCCGAAATACCAACCATAAAGCGGAAGAAAGCCAATAGCCAAACTGAACTAACAAATGCCATTGGAATATACATACAAATGGCAAAAATAAAACCAATGGAAAGAATTTTTTCAGTCCGATATGATCTCCTAATTCACCAAGTCTTGGGGCAGAAAAAAGCGTTGCAATTCCAGGAACGGCAGCTACGATTCCAGCCACAAGAGTGATCGGGCCAATTCCTTTCATTAACTGCCGCACGTAAAGGCTTAAAATAGGCGTGATTGAATTATTGGAAGCTTGAATAATCATGGTTGTGATAAACATGCCAAACACAATTTTAGGATTATCTAATTTGCCGATGACTTCTTTAGCGGTTAAAGGTTTTGCGCGTTCTACAGGATGGAAATGTTCATGCACAAAGAAATAGCTCAAAAAGAAAACGAGTAATAAGACGGCCCCGGTAATGAAAAAGGTAATTCGATAAGAGAAAAATTCTGCTAAAATTCCACCAAGTAAGGGGCCAATCAAGTTACCACTGACATACCCGGTTGATAATGTTCCTAGAGCCAAACCACTTTTTCTTTAGGAGTTTCTGTAGCTAACAAAGCGTTAGCATTACTTATGTACCCGGAAAATACACCTTGAACCATCCGTAAAGCAATTAATTGCCAAATTGTTTGAACCAATCCCATTGCGCCAATTACAAATGCCATGCCAAGTGAAGCACGTAAGATCATTAGTTTTCGGCCTTTAGAATCGGCAAGTTTTCCCCAGATTGGTGAAACTAAAGCGGTAACTAAATAGGTTGCAGAATATGTAATCCCACTGTAGAATGTAAGTTGTTGCTTGGAAAAATTGCCAAGTGTGTCGACATATAAGGATAAAAAAGGGCATGACTTCACTAAAAGCCATCCCGGCCATAAAAGTGCCAAACCAAAGGACGACTAAGTTTTGTTCCCAGGGTGCTCGTTTTTTAAATATGGATCTTTTAATTTTAGAAAACAAAGCCATCCTCCTTTCTAAACGAAATTAGGTTAATAAAAACTATATTTATTAGAATACCACTATTTAGGTTACAGGGAGAAGAACATGAAAAAAAAGGGAACCAGGATTAGAAAATGGCTAACCACAATTTTAATTTTAATTTTGTTGCTTATAAGTTTGGCGTTAATTTTCAATGAACAGATCAAAGATTGGTTAGTTGATTCTTATAAACCACAAATTACGCAGCAAACGATTAAAAAGAATAAAAATAAAAAAGCTAGTTACAATTTCAAGAGTGTTAAGTCACTTGATTTTCAAACGGTTGCGAAGGCACGCGCTAATTCTGCTAAGTTGAATGTGGTTGGGGAAATTAGTATTCCAAAAATTAAGTTGAATTTACCAATTGCAGAGGGGGTCACCAATGAAAATTTGGCATTGGCGGCAGCAACTTTGAAGCCTAATATGAAAATGGGTAAAGGTAATTATGTTTTGGCTGGGCATCACATGGTGCGAAAAGACATTTTATTTAGTCCTTTGTATTGGAAGATGAGACCCGGAATGAAGATTTACATCACTGATCTAAAAAGAATATACACGTATAAAGCAACGAAAAGGCAATTTATTGCAGCGACGCGTGTGGATGTGATTAATGATGTGCCAAACAAAAAAATAATTACGTTGATTACTTGTGATGCAACTGGTGCCAAGCGTCTCATGATTCGCGGAAAATACGAGAGTTCAGTTGCATACAAGAAAGCACCAAAGAGTATTCAAAAGAGTTTTTCGAAAAATTTTAATAATAAATAGGCAGGTCATGTGACTAAGTAACCCTTATTCACATACTTGAGCGATTAGAATATATCATCTTAAAAACGACTGGGAAAACTTTCCCGGCCGTTTTTAGATTTAAAATGAAGAGAAATCTAATGTGACTTATTTTTCACTATCGCAGTTGGTTAAGTAGTCAAGCCAATTGTCAATACCAGCGGCGATTTGTTGGTAGGCGGCTTCAAATTTATGCGTGTACCAAGGATCTGGAACATCACTTGCCGGATTTTTAGATGAAACTGACATAAAAAGTCTGAGTTTTCCTCGTGAGTTTACGGGTTTTAATTTTTGCAAATCCTGCATATTTTTATGATCCATTCCGATAATCAGATCAAAGTTTTTAAAGTCAGTCTTTGTGACAGGACGAGAAATTAATTGTTTGGTAGATACCCCATGATTTTGTAAAGTTGCAATTGTTTGGGGATGCGGTGGGTTACCCTCTTCCCAGTCACTGGTACCGGCGGAATCCACACTAAATTGGTGCGTCAATCCAGCTTGAATTATTTTTTGGCGAAAAATCGCTTCGGCCATGGGAGAGCGACAAATATTTCCTAGACAAACAAATAAAATTTTTTGCATAAATACCACCTAATCTTAATTATTTTTGAATTCATTGCCTAACGCTTTATAAACAACCCGCCGTCTGGTATTATCAAGGTATTAAAACGAAGAGGAGAATTAGTATGACAGTAGGAATAATAATTGCAGTAATCGTCGTCATTCTAATCGGATTGTTTATTATATTATATAACAATTTGGTTAAGGCCAGAACTTATACACAGGAATCATGGAGCCAAATTAATGTTCAATTGAAGCGTCGAAACGATCTGATTCCAAATTTAGTTTCTACGGTTCAGGGGTATGCTTCGTATGAAAAAAGTACCTTATCCAAAGTTGTTGAGTTGCGAAACCAATTGGTGTCTGTTACTGACAACCCCCAGGCTAGTGCAACGGATCGTGCACAGACAATGGCTTTATCGGATCAATTAAGTTCTCAATTAAAAAGTGTGTTTGCTTTATCTGAGAGTTATCCTGATTTAAAGGCAAGTGCTGAGTTTACAAAACTTATGGAAGAGCTAACAAACACTGAAAATAAAATTGCTTATTCTCGTCAGCTATATAATTCAAGTGTGGCCAGTTACAACATGAAATTACAAACATTTCCAAGTGATTTGGTTGCTTCGATGACAAGTTTTAAAGAAGCAACTTATCTACAAGTTCCAGAAGAAGAAACTAAAACACCTGATGTTTCTTTTAAAAAGTACGAAGATTTATAAAAATCAGTAAGCAGAGAAGGAGTTGATAAACAGTGCTATTCCAACAAATTGCACGTAATAAACGACGGACTATTTACGTCATGATAGGCTTCAGCTTGCTCGTGCTTCTTATTGGTGGTGCGCTTGGATACTTCTTCTATGATAGTGCCATTTCAGGCATTATCATGGCGGCTGTTGTTGCTGGAATTTATATGATCATGATGATTTCACAGTCAACCTCAGTAGTAATGCGAATGAATCACGCGCATGAAGTTACAGAAGCACAGCAACCTGAGCTTTGGCATATTGTTGAAGATATGGCGTTAGTTGGGAAAGTCCCAATGCCCAAAGTGTTCATTATTGATGATCCAAGTCCAAATGCATTTGCGACGGGAAACGATCCAAAGCACGCAGCCGTTGCCGTCACGAGTGGTATCATGGAGCGACTGAATCGTGAGGAAATGGAAGGCGTTTTAGGCCATGAAATTTCGCATGTCCGTAATTATGATATTAGACTGCAAACGATCGCCCTTGCGCTGTCGGCAGCTATTTCAATGTTGGTTAACATTGGCATGAATTCGTTTTGGTGGGGTGGCGGTCGTCGCCGAAATAACAACGATTCTGAGGGTGGTAACATACAAATAATATTGTTGATATTATCTGTAGTGCTCATTATTTTGGGACCCCTTGCTGCTTCAATTGCACAAATGGCATTGTCGCGAAATCGAGAGTATTTGGCCGATGCATCAAGTGTAGAACTCACACGAAATCCCCAGGGTTTGATCACAGCTTTAGAGAAAATTTCGGATAGCAAACCTATGCAGGCAGCAGATCCGACAAGCACGGCGCTTTATATTTCAGATCCGTTAAAGAAAAAAGGTGGGTTATCTCATTTGTTTGATACCCATCCGCCAATTGAAGACCGAATTGCAAGACTTCAAAAGATGTAAGTTATTTAGCAAAATTTGGCGTACAATAATAAGTTGAACAGATAATTCATTGAAAGTGAGCTATTAAGATTATGCGGGATGATTTCGTATATATCCACTTGGAGCCCATTGCAAACTTGATTTACTCAAGAGGACTAAGTGTCGAAGATTTCCTACGTGGTATTCCCCGAATACCGACGCATATTTTGGTGTTGAATACACCGATTAATGATAATTTAAGTATTGATCCCCATACGCAGTTAAATACAGTGAGTGGGACTTTTAACATTCGAAAATATTTAACTAATCCAAAGGCCATTCATACGAGTTGGCTAGATTATTCGCGTGATGAGGGACTGGATGAACTTCTTCCGGAAGAAATTGCAGAATTGCTATATCTAGGCCATATGCATACCCATTATACGACGCCATTTTCTTATAAACTGCAAAACGATTTTGTTTTTCTTTCTTTGGGAAGTAAACATTTGAAAGTCTACTACCGCCAATTGAAAAATTTTTATCCAGTTTTGAATGGTGCACTTATTCGGCATACAAAGCAGGCTTTTAATGAGCGAAGAATGTTTCGGCGTTACGATGGGTTTCCCGAGATCCCACAGACTATGTTGCGACAGTTAACACCTATTCTAAGTAGTGGAATCATTTTTGCTTTTGATCAAGCATTCGAACAAGAAAAGCAGTACCGAATTCCAATTTTGATTGCTCAAGAAAATGGGCAGTCACCAATTTATCGTAGCCGAACGTCACTTTATAATAAGGCGCAGCAAGTAGCTGTTTTACGGTATAACATGGTGAGCAGTCATTGGCATTTAGTTATTACAAATTCGCGCGCTTTTGAAGATGATCAGTTTTATTAATTAATAACAATGTGAGAACTGACTGGTTCAGTTCTTTTTATTTTGTAAAACGAAGATAAATAGTTAGTGTGGTATAATTTAAGGGTTCTAAATTCGAGATTAGGAGAATGGATAAAATGAAAATGCAGTTGACAGAAATTGCCAATGCGGTTGGAATTGAAGAAGTACCTGAAAATTGGCAGGAAATTACAATTGCAAACGTTGAGTTTGATAGCCGTAAGGTGCAACCAAATTCGTTATTTATTCCATTAAAAGGTCAGCGTGATGGCCATGAATTCGTTGAAAATGCTATGAAAAATGGTGCTGTAGCCACGCTATGGGCAAAAGACCATGAAAATGTACCAACTGGGTATCCAGTCTTGGTAGTGGACGATCCACTTGAAACTTTGCAAAAATTAGCAGTTTACTATCTTGGCAAAATTAATCCAAAAGTGGTGGCAATTACAGGTAGTAACGGGAAAACAACCACTAAAGATATGACGGCTGCTTTACTGGAAACTGAATATAATGTTGTAAAAACAGAAGCTAATTTCAATAATGAAATTGGGGTACCAATCACTTTATTGAATATGAATGCTAACACAGAGGTTGTAGTGGTTGAAATGGGAATGGATCGTCCTGGTCAACTTGATTTTTTAAGTAAAATGGCCCAGCCAGACACAGTGGTAATCACCATGATTGGAGAAGCTCATATTGAGTTCTTTGGTACCCGTGATAAAATTGCGGATGCAAAATTGGAAATTACCCATGGGTTAAAAGAAGACGGTCTATTTATTTATAATGGTGATGAACCTCTCCTAAGAGAACGAAGTAAACAAGTTGAGCAACAACAATACACGTTTGGTAGTAGTGCTGCTGATGATTTGTTTGCTAGCAATGTGCAAAGTGCTCGTGATCATACAAGTTTTGAAATCAATTTAGTACCGGATCAAACTTATGAAATTCCAATGATTGGAAAATATAATGTTATGAATGCTTTAGCCGCTATTGCAGTGGCTAAGGCCTATCATATCGATCCGGCAAAGGTTGGGGATGCGCTAAAAAATTTTCAACTTACACATAATCGAACTGAATGGGTTCGGGGGAGTGCTGGTGAGTTGATCTTGAGTGACGTTTATAATTCAAATCCCACTGCTGCCAAAGAAGTTTTAGCTTCTTTTAGTCAAACAGAGATCAAAGGTAGTCGATTTGCTGTTTTAGGTGATATGTTGGAACTCGGTGAGCAATCTGATTTGATGCATGCTAGCTTGGCCAATTATTTAGATCCAAAACTAATTCAAGATGTTTATTTAGTTGGTACTCATATGAAAGCCTTAGAACAAGCTCTAAAAGCAAAATATGCTGATGATCACATTCATTGGTATACGGTGGAGCAAGAAAATCAATTAGTTGAAGATCTGAAAGAAAAATTAACTAACCAGGATGAAATTGTGATTAAGGGTAGTCATGGCATCCATTTGGAAAAAGTTTTATCAGGTCTACAAAACGCATAGCAAGACATTATTGAGCAAATCGGCCATATTGGTGCGGTTTGCTTATTTGTATGTGCGGGTGTATGATGTTAAGGTTATGTTTATAGCTGTGACTTCTCAGAATTGCAGGATAAAAGGACGGATTTTCTTTTGGATTCTGAAAGAAGCACGATTTCACTAGGAGGAAAATTATTTGAAGTTTACAGATTTCGATTTATCGGATGCGTTGCAAAAGACCATTCAAGAAAGTGGTTATGAAACGCCAACCCCGATCCAGGAACAAACAATTCCCCACGTTTTAGCTGGCAAGGATATCATTGGCCAAGCACAAACAGGAACAGGGAAAACGGCAGCTTTTGGTTTGCCAATCCTGGAACACGTTGATGTTGATAATCCCAACGTGCAAGCATTAGTAGTCTCACCTACACGAGAACTTGCCATTCAAACGCAAGAAGAATTGTATCGTTTAGGAAGAGCAAAGCACGTTAAAGTGCAAGTCGTTTACGGTGGAGCAGATATTCGCCGGCAAATTAAGAACTTAAAGAACCATCCCCAAATTATTGTGGGAACACCAGGACGTTTATTAGATCATATTCGTCGTCATACAATTAAATTAGAAAATGTCCAAACCTTAGTGCTTGATGAAGCAGATGACATGTTGGACATGGGATTTTTGCCTGATATTGAATCTATTATTTCTGAAACACCTGACAGCCGTCAGACATTGTTATTCTCTGCTACAATGCCTCCAGCAATGAGAAAAATTGGTGTGAAGTTTATGACTGATCCAGAACAAGTTATCGTTAAATCAAAAGAATTAACGGCTGACTTGGTTGATCAGTATTATATCAAGTCAAAAGAATTCGAAAAATTTGATATGTTAACCCGTGTTTTAGATGTTCAAAATCCTGCTTTGGCACTGGTATTTGGACGAACAAAGCGTCGTGTGGATGAAGTATCTCGTGGATTAGAAATGCGCGGATACAATGCTGCTGGAATTCATGGTGATTTAACCCAGCAACGTCGTTCTAGTATTTTACAAAAATTTCGAAATGGTGAAATTGACATTTTAGTTGCAACAGATGTTGCGGCTCGTGGATTGGATATTTCTGGAGTTACTCATGTTTATAACTATGATATTCCTCAAGATCCAGATAGTTATGTTCATCGAATTGGCCGTACAGGCCGTGCCGGAGCACATGGTGTTTCAGTTACGTTTGTGACACCTTGGGAAATGGATTACCTCCGTGAAGTTGAGAAATTAACTAAGAAACGGATGTTACCACTTAAACCACCAACAAACGACGAAGCCTTCCAAGGCAGAGTTGCAATTGCTGAAAAGGAAATTGAGGATCTTGTTTCTAAGACTCACGAAGACCAATTTAGTGATCAAACAAAAGAATTATTGGAAAAATACACGCCAGAACAATTGGTTGCTGCCTTATTAAGCAGTAAAACTAAGGCTGATTCTAGCCAAGTTAAGGTTCGTATTACACCAGAACGTCCTTTGCCTAAACATAAGGGCGGTAAAGGCGGAAATTATCATGGTAATGGTCATCGAGGTGGCGGTTATCGTGGTAACAACAAACGTCGTAGCAACAGTAGTAGCAGCTACCGTGGCAACCGTGATAACAATCATGGTAAGTCATCTGATCGTAGCCATGGCAACTACAAGAAAAACAGTGGTAGCAGCAATAACAGCGGAAACCGTCATTCTTCATCCAATAGTAAATTTACAATCAGAGAACATAACTAGTTAGTTCTTCTTGAAGGTGATTTGCGTGATCAAAATAACTCTTCTGAATTTCTGCAAATGTAGATTTTCTGCAGGGTTATTTTTTTGATCTCTAAGTGAATATTGCTCACCTTACTTTGAGAAAGATGAGTTTTACTTATTCAACGCCACGTTTTACACTTAAAAGGTGGATGTGATACTTATTGAAGTATGCTTCGTGAGATTTGTTGATTAAGGCGTATTTATAAAATAGGGATCTGTTAAAATAAAGGTAACTTAAATGTGGAGATGAGCCTATGATTTACGGAACGGGGATCGATTTAACTGATATTGACCGGGTTTTCAAAGTGCAATCAAACCTTCCCAAATTTGCGGAACGGGTTTTAACAGATAAGGAACAGAACCTATATCAAAAATATACGGGAAAACGAGCTAGTGAATTTTTGGCAGGTCGTTTCTCAGCAAAAGAAGCATATAGCAAGGCTTATGGGACAGGATTGGGTGCTGAAGTTGGGTTTCAAGATGTTGAAATTTTGGATAATCCTTCCGGTAAACCAACTGTGACGAAACAACCATTTACAGGAATTGCGCATATTTCCATTTCACATACTGAACATTATGTAATGACACAAGTGATTTTAGAAGAAAGAGGATAAATTGTCTTATGAACACAGGAACTCATCGACCAACGGTTATCAAAGTGGATGCACAAGCAATCCGACAAAATATTAAACAAGAATTGGGACGCTTGCAACCTGGAAATGAGTTATTTGCGGTGATTAAGGCTAATGGTTATGGTCACGGATTAACTCATGTGGCGCGTTTTGCCTCTGAAGCGGGGGCAACTGGTTTTTGCGTGGCAATTTTAGATGAGGCATTGGAGCTGCGGGAAGCTGGTTTTAACCAACCAATTTTGGTATTAGGTATTGTGGAACCAAAATATGCACAAATTTTGGCTGATCAAAAAATCTCCGTTGCCGTTGGTAGTCAGCAGTGGCTAGAGGAAGCAAACAAAGTGTTGTGCGGTGATTCGGTGGTTCGTGTCCATTTTGCATTAGATACTGGTATGGGACGAATTGGGTTTCAAGAACCTGTTGAACTAAAAGCGGCGGTTGCCTACTTAAAAATGCATAGTGATTGTTTTTTGTTTGAAGGTATTTTTACTCACTTCGCGACTGCAGATGAACTGGACGATCACTATTTCAATACACAGGTTGCACGTTTTAAAGCGTTTATGGCTATTTTGACCAAAAAACCGCGCTATGTTCATGTTGCGAATTCGGCTACTAGTTTGTGGCATAAAGCTTGTGAAGGAAATATGATTCGATTTGGAATTGCTTTATACGGTATGAATCCTTCAGGACGCATGATTAAAGAACCCTATGAATTACAGCCCGCATTGGCGCTAACTTCTGCGTTGGTTTTTGTGAAATTATTAAAAAAAGGACGTTCAGTTAGTTACGGTGCCACGTATACGGCGGAGGAAGATGAATGGATTGGGACGGTACCGATTGGTTATGCAGATGGCTATCCCCGCTGTTTGCAAGGATTTCATGTTTTAGTAAATGGTCATTTTTGTGAAATAGTAGGGCGAGTTTGCATGGATCAATTGATGATTCGATTGCCAAAACACTATGAAATCGGAACAGAAGTGGTTTTGATTGGTAAAAGTGGCGATAAGGAGATTTCGATGGTGGATGTTGCGGAAAAATCTGGAACGATTAATTATGAAATTGCTTGTAGATTTTCTTCACGGATTCCACGAAACTACTTAAATGATCATGAATCTTAATAAATTTATTACCATTTAGCACGGAAACGTGATATAGTAATGGTAATTCATGAATAACGACGGGAGTTTTGATCATGGAAAACATTCAACAGAACCAGGCTATAACTAATGACGGAAAAGCGACGATAAGCCGGTTACAGGCGTATTGTGATTTATTTGGCGTTAATCAAGAGACAGTTTCTGAGGATGTTGTAGAGACTTATTTTGCTGATCATCAATTTGACCGCGTTCAAGCCTTGATTGAGGGGTATGAGACAATGGCTAGTTTAAACGAGCAAATTGTCCATGAATTTCAGGCTTGTGATGATGAGTGTTATAACGAGTTTCTAAGAAATTAATAATTAGAGGTGACAATCGCAATGAGTGATGCCAATATTAAACGTGGCGACATTTTTTATGCGGACTTGTCTCCTGTAGTTGGGTCGGAACAGGGTGGTATGCGCCCTGTTTTAATTATCCAAAACAATATTGGTAATCACTACAGTCCTACTGTGATTGTCGCAGCAATTACTGCGAAGATTCAAAAACCAAAAATGCCAACCCACGTTGGAATTACAGCTGCAGAGACAGGGGTTGAACGTAATTCAGTTATTTTGCTCGAACAAATTCGAACGATTGATAAGCAACGACTTAAAGATCGTGTGGGAGAATTGAAATCTGGAAAAATGCTCGAAGTTGATAATGCCTTAAAGGTAAGTATTGGCTTAACTGAAAATATTCAACGTACATAAAGATGTTTGATCTATTACACATAGGACAGACTAAAAGGGCTAGTGCCAAGCAAGTTGGTCACTAGCCTTTTTATTTTGATTTTTTTGGAGGGAAACTATTGGAAATTAAATTAGAGCGTGTGTATACAAAACCAGTTGATGAATCTGGGTATCGAATTTTAGTGGATCGTTTATGGCCGCGAGGCATTTCAAAAGTTAACGCTAAGTTAGATTGGTGGGCAAAAGAAATAGGACCAAGCACCGAATTAAGAAAATGGTTCGGGCATGATCCTGAAAAATTTAGTGAGTTTGCCGAAAAATATCGCTTAGAACTAAAAAAAGCTGAGTTTACAGCAGAATTTATTGAAAAAGTACAGACAAAATTAAAAACACAAGATGTTATTTTTATTTTTGGTGCCAAAGATGAACGCCATAATCAAGCGGTTGTTCTTAAAAAATATGTGGAAACTCAATCAAAAAAATAGGCCATCTGATAGTCCGCAACAAAAATACCATTAAGGAAAAATTCATCTTTCAAAATTCCTTCAATTTTGAATCCGTGTTTTTTATAAAATTGAATGGCTCCGGGATTGGTTCCTAAGGCGCGCAGATGAATTTTGTGGACGCCAGATTCTTTTGCAAAGTGTTTGAAATGTTCCAACAATTGTCCGCCAATTCCCACAGATTGCTGTTGAGGGGAAATGCCAATTCCAAAAGTCCAAGTATATTTTGAAGCTGCCTTAGAGGTAGCCGGGTGAAAATCGATTGCACCCACTGGTAGATCATTGAGGACAGCGACAATGGTGTCCTGACTGGAATGGTCTTCAAGGTAAGCCTGAGCGTCTGGATAGGAGACGTTTGCAGGTGTGTTATTTGAATCCCAAATTTCATTTTCCATTTGGTAGAGTGTTTCGGCATCGGAATCACAAAATGGCCGAATCATTAGTGAATTTTTCATAGGAGCCTCCTGAATTACAGATGATTTTATGATATCATAAAAAGGTTCGTGGTTCGCAATTATCCCACACAAAAAAACTAAGGAGGTATTTCTTATGACCAATCATCGGACGAAATCCTGGATTATTAATGCAATGGTAGCCGCATTGTACATTGTTTTATCATTATTAGTTGGTATTTTAAATTTAGCTTCAGGAGCTATTCAATTTCGGATTTCTGAAGGGCTGAACCACTTGGTCGTCTTTAATAAAAAATATATTTGGGGAATTACGGCGGGCGTATTGTTGTTTAATGCGTTTGGGCCAGGTAATTCGATCCCTAATGTTATTTTTGGGACGGGACAAACATTGTTGGCTTTGCTGGTGGTAGGCTATGTCAGTCCCCGGCTGCCAAAAATGTGGCAGAAGATGGCGTTAAATACGGTTTTATTCACTGTTTCGATGTGTTTAGTGGCATTAGAGTTAAAGTTAACGCTGAATTTACCATTCTGGTGGACATACTTTACAACTGCTGTTTCAGAATTAATTATCATGACCATTACTGCACCAATTATGTATTACTTGGATAAAGTGGTGCACTTCAATCAACGTATTGAAGAAAAGTAAATTAACAGTTATTTTTATATGGTTTAACTGTTTAAATCCACAAACTAAAAACAAGCTGAGATGAAAGTTACTTTTTCTCAGCTTGTTTTTAAATTTTCAATTAAATTCGATCATATGATTGCAAATCTTCAATTTCAGGGACGCGGAATTCTTTACGTTCCAAGTTGTCTACAATTCGATCTAATTTTTTCTTGCCTACCTCTGATGGTAAAGTGAACAATGTACGATGAACCAGCTCACCACCCTGAGCGTCTAGTGACATCACACTAGCGATTGATGTGTATTTTGTAATGATCTTGGCCATAGAAGCTAAGTCGCCACGTTCGCCGCTTGAAACGACTGTTAAGACATAGCTACCAACGTTCACGTTCCAAGATTGTGACAACATGTCCAAAAGACGGGCGTGGGTCAAAATACCATAGAAGTGGTTGTTGTCATCTAAAACGGTGATATAAGGCAAATCCTTAATTGAAAAGAACACATTAAAAAATGCTGCGTTAACTGAAATGAACTTGGTGGCATTTTTTAATAAAGTTGTCACAGGAAGGCTCATATCGCCACCCCGAGACTTATGACGATAAATATGCATTTTGTAAATATTTCCGCGGAATAACTGACCAGTTTCATCTAAAATAGGTACACAACGAAAGCCAGAATCCTCAAGAATTTTTAGTGCTTCTTCCAAAGTAGCGTCTTCACGCACTGTGGTTAAACGTTCCTTTGGTTTAACAAGTGATTTTAAGAGCATATAGCATCCCTCCAACTGAATAAGTAGTCTTCACAAGCTTAATGATAGCATGTTTTCAAAAAGAGTGCGATAGAATAACGAGACTTCTCACTATTTTATCACACTCTTTTAATGTTTGGTTGAGAAGCAACTAGAAAACGATAACTGGTGTTCCCAATGCTACGAGTTTGTAAACCTTTGGCATCACAGATGGTGGCGTATTAATGCATCCATTTGAACCGTGCGTCTTGTACCAAGTACCACCAAACGTTGGTTGCCAGGAAGCATCATGAATTCCAATCCCAGTGTCATCGATTGGCATCCAGTAGCTAACCTTAGTAGCATATTTGGTTCCATCTAATTCTGATCCCTTTAAAGTTGCGTTACGTTTCTTTGCCCAAACGGACCAAACGCCGGTTGTTGTTGTTTGTTTGGGTGGTAAGCCAGTAACGACGTTTGTCTTAAGCTTTAATTTGCCGTTGACATAGATAAACATCTTTTGGTTCTTTTTATCGACTTCAACATACGTATTGCCAATAACTTGTTCCTTCGTATTGTAGCCCGTTCCTTGAACAATTGGTTGCCGTGTAAAATCTTTCCCCTTTAGGATTTCTGCAGTAAGGGCCGCCGTTTCATCATCGACTTTTAAGCTCCATCCATAAAATCCACCACTTACCGTAACAGTTCCACGTAATGTACTCTTGAATGTCTTCTTTTTGCCATAGGTCCGGTACTTGGTATTAATTTTCGAAACGTAAGCTTTAACTAAAGTTGAGTTTAAACTGAGCTGACCATTTTTGTAAGTGAGCCATTTTGCAATTTCACTTTTTGGAATTGCAAATTTATAACCACCGACATTATAGTTTGCTTTTTCATTTATAATGGCATTCGTTTTTTTTGCGATTTTAGCATCTGAACCAGTTGTGACTGACGCATAAACGGCTTTGGTAATCGGGAGAGTAGTTGCACCAGAGGCTAAAGCTTTTTTTAGTTTGGAGGCTAGTTTAGCGGCATAAATTTTGTTTCCTTGCGTTCCATTACTTAATTTGACTTGACCATTTGTAATGGTCAAAGTGCCGTTCTTACCCGCTGTTCGAGTCTTATTTAATTTAGTGACTTCTTGATTGACCAACTTTGTGAATTGTTTTGAATTCTGAGTTGTGGTTAATTTAGTGGTTGAGCTGGCCTGCACAACATGCGCTAAATGAAGTGGCCATGACCAAACTGACTGTTTGTTTAAAGTAGTTTTTAAGGCCGTGGTTGATTTCAACTTCAAACCGACTTGTTTTGTATTGAAGCTTGTTAGAGTTTTACCATTTTGGGTAATGGAGAATTTACGATTGGTCAGCTGATTTGTGATGGTAGTGGATGCTTGTTGCACCGTTTTATTACCCACATTTATTCCCGCCACCTTAGTGTTAGGCAAAAAGCGATTGTTGGTAGCAAAGTAATAACTGCCGATCCCATAAACAACGGCGATAAGCACGATGAAAATGCTAAGTACTCGCCAATTGCTTTTAGATTTGTGTCTCATTTTGTTCCTCCTAAATTGTGTTCATGTATTAATTGTATAATTCAAGATACTGCAAAAGGAAAGAAACTTCAATATAAGAATTATATGATAGGTAAAACTAAGCAAACAAAAAAAACAACAATTCACATCATGGAAATTCGCGAATTGTTGTTTTTCAATTACTCAGAAGTAATTATTACCTTTACTTCTCTAAGTTAGCTAAACCGTCTGTCAAAACTTGTTTTAAAGTTTTTGCAGAAGCAGCCATCTTTTGTTTTTCGTCAGCATTCAATGGTGATTCGATGACACGTACCAAACCTGAACCATTGATAACAGCTGGTGTACCGATGTAAATGTCTTTTAAACCGTCATATTGGCCGTCCATGTAAGCACCAACAGGGAGAACAGCATTTTCATCACGTAAGATTGCTTTAGAAATCCGAGTCAAGGCAGTTGCAACACCATAGAATGTTGCGCCCTTCTTGTTGATGATTTCGTAAGCTTTGTTACGAACGTCATCTTCAATCTTAGCAAGATCATCAGCTGAAACGCCTTCTTCTTTAGCAATTTCAAGTAATGGTTTTGTACCAATTGTAGCTGCTGAATAACCAGCAAATTCTGAATCACCATGTTCGCCCAAGATGTAAGCATCAACAGAAGCAGGTGAAACGTTGAATTTCTTACCAAGTGCCACACGTAAACGAGCAGTATCCAATGAAATTCCTGAACCGATAACCTTTTCCTTAGGGAAACCTGAGAATTTCCATGTTGCGTAAGTCAAAATGTCAACTGGGTTAGCAGCAACTAAGAAGATACCGTTGAAGCCTGAGTCAACAACTGGTTTAACGATTGTTGATAAGATCTTCAAGTTCTTGTTCACGAGGTCTAAACGAGTTTCACCAGGTTTTTGAGGAGCGCCGGCTGTAATAACAACTAAGTCAGCATCCTTGCAATCTGAATATTCACCAGAATAGATCTTCTTTGGTGAAGTAAATGGAGTTGCGTCTTCAAGGTCAAGTGCGTCTCCTTGAGTACGTTCCTTGATAACATCAACAACAACAAATTCCTCAGCAATTCCTTGTTGAGCCATTGCAAATGCAAAACTTGAACCTACAGCGCCATCGCCGACTAAAACAACTTTTTGATGATTTGGTGTATTAGACAAAATATAACATCCTTTCAATTTATGATTTCAGCTACAAGTATAACACGTTACCCATTGGTTTCGCATTCACTAATTAAACTTTTCACAAAATTAAATTTAGTCGGTTTCACTAATTATTTTTTCAGTGTGTTTGAGGTTACAAAACTGCAAGCCATAAGTGAATATGCTACAATTGATTAATCAATCAAACGGAGTGCTGAACGGATTATTTCTGTTCGGCTATTTTGTATTTTTGCCACAAATTGGAAAGAAATTAGGAGAGTTTAGATAAACATGAAAATGATCGTTGGATTAGGGAATATTGGTACACAGTATGACGAAACAAGACATAATACTGGTTTTATGGTTGTGGATCGACTAGCAGGTCTATATCACACAACATTTTCTAAACACCAAATGGAAGCAAGTTTGGCAACCACACAGATTAATGGTGAAAAGGTTTTGTTGGTAAAACCTTCCACCTATATGAATGAATCTGGCCGGGCGGTTCGTCCTTTGATGGATTATTACAAAATTGACATTAAAGATTTGATCGTGGTTTATGACGATATGGATTTACCAGTTGGTAAAATTCGTTTTCGTCAAAAGGGTGCTGCTGGTGGACACAACGGCATAAAAAGTTTAATTGCCCATTTAAAGACTCAAGACTTTGACCGCTTAAAAGTTGGAACAGATCATCCCCAAAAGACAACGGTGGTTAATTACGTATTGAGTAAATTCACGGCCACACAACAACCTTTGTTTGATGAAAGTGTTGACCAAGCTATCAAAGGTCTTGAAGACTGGGTTCACGGAATGACAATTGCAGATTTGATGAATAAGTATAATTAGAAAATCAGAAAGGAGATCCATAATGGAGATTCAGGATTTCTTTGCCCAAAGCGATGGGATTCAACAAGTTTTAAAAGAAGCTCAACCGAAAAAACGGCAATTGGTTACCGGCCTTGTTGGATCTGCAAGAACCCTTTTATTAAGTGAGTTGCTTAAAAAGAAGCAGGTTCCTATTTTAACAGTTTCAGATAATCTTTATCATGCCCAACAACTTAGTGATGATTTACAAAATGTTCTTGATGACACCCAGATCTATCTCTTTCCTGCTGAAGAGACACTTGCGGCTTCAGCTGCCACAAGTTCTCCAATTTATCGAGGTCAACGGACTGAGTTTTTACAAGCACTTTTGAGTAATAAACCAGGAGTGTATGTGACTTCCGTATCCGGGATTCGCCGTTTCTTACCACCAAAAAAAGTGATGAAACAGGCCGTGGTGGATGTGAAGGTTGGGGCGGAATTTGAGCTTACCCAATTGGAAGATCAATTAATTGATATGGGCTATGTGCGCGAAGAAATGGTGGCTCGCCCAGGAGACTTTGCTGTTCGGGGGTCAATTGTTGATATTTATCCGCTTGACACGGAATACCCAGTTCGAATTGACTTTTTTGATACTGAGGTTGACTCGTTAAGATATTTTGATGCTGAGAATCAACGCAGTGTAGAAAATATTGATGAAAGTCTTATTTTGCCGGCCACAGACTTTATTGTGACTAGAGACATGCTACAAAAGGGGATCCAGGTTTTTCAAAAGGCCGTTGAAAAAGAAAAAAAACATTTAAAAAGTGATAATGATTTACAATTATTGACAGAAAAATCCACTGATATTCTTGATCGTTGGCAACAACGGGATGTTCGGCCTGATGATATTGTGTTTACGGATTATTTATATGACAGGAAAAGTACGTTGTTAGATTATATGGCTAATTCTGGTGTACTGGTGATGGATGATTATTCACGGATTCTAGAAGCCGAAAATGATTTGCAAGATGATGAAGCCGAGTGGGTTGCTGATAAACTTAAAACTCATGAAGTAATTTCAACACAAAAGTTTGGTTTTGAGATTCGAACGTTAATTAAAGAAAATGACCAAGCACAAATTTTGTTATCTCTATTTCAAAAGGGACTTGGTCGTCTGAAACTAGATAAATTAACGGATCTTCGTACCCGTGCCATGCAAGAATTCTTTGGTCAAATGCCAGTGCTAAAAACGGAGATGGATCGATGGCACAAACAACAGCAAACCGTTGTTGTTCTGATTCAAAAAAAGGATCGGTTAGACAAAGTTAACGAAACACTGAGAGACTTTGAAATTGACGCAGTGGTTGCTCATGGAAAGACGATTCATGCCCAAACCGTGACCATCATGCAAGGTGAATTAGCAAGCGGTTTTGAATTCCCAGACGCCAGCTTGGTGATTGTAACTGAGCATGAATTGTTTGCAAAAATTCCCAAAAAACGACCTAAACGGCAAAAAATGGAAAATGCGCAACGTCTAAAGAGTTACACCGAACTAAAACCAGGAGATTATGTTGTTCACGTGAATCATGGAATTGGGCGCTATACAGGGATGACCACGCTATTGGTTGATGGGGTGCATCAGGATTACATTACCATCCAGTATTCGGGAAGTGGTAAACTTTTTATTCCTGTGACCCAGTTAAACTTAGTACAAAAGTACGTAGCGTCTGAGGGCAAAAAACCTCACTTAAATAAATTAGGTGGCAGTGACTGGGCGAAAACTAAACGTCGAGTTGCTGCAAAGATTGAAGACATTGCGGATGAGTTGGTAGAACTTTATGCGCAACGAGAGGCAGAAACTGGATATGCGTTTTTACCTGACGATGACTATCAACATCAGTTTGAAGACGATTTTGCCTATACAGAAACACCGGATCAATTGCGCAGTGTAACAGAAATTAAACGTGATATGGAACGCGCGAAACCAATGGATCGGTTGTTAGTAGGAGATGTGGGTTATGGTAAGACGGAAGTAGCCCTACGTGCAGCTTTTAAAGCAATCGAATCAGGAAAACAGGTGGCTTTTTTAGTGCCAACAACAATTTTGGCACAGCAACATTATGAAACAATGATTAACCGGTTTAGTGGTTATCCAATTTCTGCTGGTGTGCTTTCTCGGTTCCGAACCAAAGGCCAAATCAAGGAAACATTGACAGGTTTGAAAAATGGTACGGTTGATATTGTGGTTGGCACACATCGATTACTGTCAAAAGATGTGAAGTTTCAGGATTTAGGCTTGCTAATTATTGATGAAGAGCAACGATTTGGTGTGAAACATAAGGAACGAATTAAACATCTGAAATCAGACGTGGATGTTTTAACGTTGACTGCAACCCCGATTCCTCGGACCTTGAACATGTCTATGATTGGAGTACGTGATCTTTCTGTGATCGAAACACCGCCAACCAATCGGTATCCCATTCAAACCTATGTTATGGAGGAAAACGCCGGTGCGATTCGGGATGGCATTCATCGCGAAATGCAACGGGGTGGTCAAGTCTTTTATTTGCATAATCGGGTTGAAGATATCGAAGAAACGGTAAGTCAGATTGAAGCGCTGGTACCTGAAGCAAGTGTGACTTATATTCATGGCCAGATGTCTGAAAAACAAATGGAAGACGTTTTGTATGATTTTGTGCAGGGCGAATATGATGTATTGGTAACCACCACAATTATTGAAACTGGTGTCGATATCCCTAATGTAAATACGCTATTTGTGGAAAATGCGGATCACATGGGATTGTCGCAGCTATATCAATTACGTGGTCGAATTGGACGCAGTAGTCGAGTGGCCTATGCTTATTTCACTTACAAACCCAATAAAGTTTTGACTGAGGTTAGTGAAAAACGGTTGGAGGCCATTAAGGATTTCACGGAATTAGGTTCAGGATTTAAGATTGCTATGCGAGATTTGTCAATTCGTGGTGCCGGTAATTTATTAGGCAAGCAACAACATGGATTTATTGATTCTGTCGGTTATGATTTATATACGCAGATGTTATCTGATGCGGTCGCCAAAAAGCAGGGTAAATCAGCGAAGGTTAAGACGGACGCAGAGGTTGAGCTTGGCATTGAGGCTTATTTGCCAAGTGATTATATTGAAGATCAACGACAAAAAATTGAGCTTTATAAACGCATTCGCCAAATTGAAAGTCAAGATCAGTTTGTGGAAATTCAAGAGGACTTGATTGACCGGTTTGGAGAATATCCAATTGAAGTAACCAACTTATTGGCGGTTGGTCAGATTAAAATGTTGGCTGATGAAGCCTTGATCGAAAAAATCCAGCGCCAAAAAGACGATATATTTGTGACACTTTCCGCGCGAGCTACGCAAAAACTTCAGCAGGCAGATATCTTTGAGGCTTTGTCGGCCACCCAATTACGAGCTATGGTAAACATTGATAATGGTAAGATGCAGATTAAACTGGTTATTCAGCCTGCAATGAAAGAAAAAGATTGGTTAAAACAATTACAACAGTTTGTAGAAGCTTTAATAAAAAAAGTGGCGTAAATTTAGGAGGGAACTCCCGTGCAAAATAAAAAAATGAAGACTGTTATGCAAGGAGCGTTTATCCTAACGATTGCGTCATTAGTGGCGAAGGTTCTTAGCGCTATTTATCGAATTCCGCTGCAAAACTTAGTTGGCAATACTGGTTTTTATGTCTATCAACAAATTTATCCCATTTACGGAATTGGAATCACCTTTGCATTGAGCGGTTTTCCAGTTTTTATTTCAAAATTGATTGCAGAACAAGATTCAGAAGCTCAGAAAGTTAAAGTGGCTCGCCAATCTTTTTTAATTTTAGGTCTGATTTCCCTTGCCCTTGTGGTATTTTTGTTAATTGGAGCACCTGAGATTGCCCATGGAATGGGAGATTCCGGGTTAACGCCAATTATCAGATGTGTATCGTTCATGTTTGTTTTTATGCCTTTTTTAGCGGTTGGTCGGGGATACTACCAAGGTGTTTTTCAGATGGTACCTACTGCTCGTTCGCAAATTATGGAACAGGTTGTGCGGGTAGCTGTCATTATTGGTGTTGCCTATACAGCGGCACATCAAAATTGGGATGTCTACAAAATGGGCACTTGGGCAATGTCAGGTGCCGTGATTGCGGCAGTTGTTAGTACGCTATACTTTTTAAGACTTTTCCGTGTGAAAATTTTTGTGCCAATACAAGGCTTGTCAAGACAGCCACTTATTTCCGGAAGTTATGGAAAATTGACTAAACGTTTTTTCGTGGAAGGTGGCACGATTTGCCTGTTTGCGGCAATCATCATTTTATTACAGCTGATTGATTCATTTTCTGTAAAAAATGGATTGGTCGCGCAAGGTTTATCTAATGGTGCAGCTAAGTCGTTAAAAGGGGTGTATGATCGAGCTCAACCGCTTGTTCAGCTTGGCTTAGTCATTGCAACCTCGTTTTCAACGACCTTATTACCATCGCTAACCAAGGCGGTGCAAAACCGCAATCAATATGATTTTAAACGGACTGCTCAATCGATGTTTCATATTTGTTTAGCTATTTCTACTGCGGCAACTGTAGGAATGGTGACGTTATTGCCACAAATCAATCAGATTTTGTTCGGCAATACCGAAGGCACAATGGCTATTCAGATTTACGTTGTGGCTGTTATTTTGGCCTCACTAATTGCGACTTATAATAGTGTTTTGCAGAGCCTAAATATTTTTCGGCCTGCCATCTTTGCCTTTACAATTGGCTTGGTTGTCAAACTTGCCTTAAATCAAATTGCAGTCGTGAAGTATGGAATTGACGGTGCTAGTTGGGTTACCGTGTTGAGTTTAGCCGTCATATTGGGATGTATGCAAGTAAGAATTCCCGCCTATTTAAAAGGTAAATTGCATCTTGGATGGCAATTCTTTGGTAAACTGACAGTTGCAAGCCTAGTGATGGTTGTTAGTGTTACGTTAATGCGTTGGGGGTTGTTAAGCCTATTGCCAGATCTCAATCGAATTGGATTGAGTTTAGTGGTTATCGTGATTGTTTTGGTAGGAATTTTGGTGTTCGCGACGATGTCAATTGAATTACGATTGTTCACCATAAGGGAGTGGCTGACGATTCCGTATGGTAAGAAACTGTTAAAGAAATTAATTAAGTAGGTTTATAAATAAAAGAAATGAGGAAAAATAAATGCGATTGGACAAATTTTTAAAGGTGTCAAGAATTATTAAACGTCGCTCTGTTGCAAAGGAAATTGCGGATCAAGGAAGAATCTTGATTAATGATCGTACTGCTAAATCGTCAACTGATGTTTCAGTAAATGATCAAATCGTGATTAAATTTGGTAATAAAACATTAACGATTCGGGTAGACGCTTTGTTAGAAACAACCAAGAAGGATGATGCAGAGCGGATGTACACCATTTTATCTGAAGATTACGCACAAGATTTTCGAAAATAGATTTCTGGTTTTGTTATAACCAAAGGCAGATCAGTACTAGTTTATTTTGGGACTGGCTTTCCACTTTGTGGGAGTTTAGTCCCTTTTTTAGTAGTTAGGAAACCACTTACAAAATTTAATGAATTCTTTCCAACAAATCCATAGACACTGATATAAGAGCTTGTTATAATTGCCTTTAGAGATGTTTAAAATTTGGGGACGGGGGTTGTGTAAATGGCAAGTAACGTGAACGGGTCACAGCGTAATTTAACCAAAACAAACGAAAAAATCAGAAAAATTCGTACAACTCGACTGCACCGTTTTTATATCATTATGGGAATTTTCATTGTATTTGTTGGTATTTTTGGCTTTCAAATTATCCACACTCACTATCAACGAGCGGCTGTGGATCAACAAATTCAGACTAGTAAATCACATTATTCTGCGGCAAAAGCAGAAAATAAGACGCTAGGTTTGCAAGTGAAACAATTAAATGATTCCAATTACTTACAAAAATTGTTGAGAGAAAAATACTATTATAGTAAATCGGGTGAAATAATTTACAGTTTACCTTCGGATCATTCATCCGATGTCAGTCAAAATTAATTGAATTTTTTAGAAGTGGTTATCTTTTTCGAGTGCGTATTCTCACGGAAAAGATGATCACTTTTTGTTTAAAAATTCGTTTAGGATATACTCGCACTTGCATTCATGTGGTGCTATACTTATTACACATAGTCTAAGGAGGAAGTACTTTTTTATGGCAATTGAAGTTGGGTCAAAGGTATCTGGCAAGGTTTCGGGAATTACTAATTTTGGTGCGTTTATTGATTTAGGCGATCACAAAACCGGATTGGTTCACATTAGTGAAGTTTCCAATGGATTTGTGAAAGATATTCATGATGTTTTAAAGGTCGGCGATACAGTCACCGTTAAAGTACTAACAGTTGGCGATGATGGCAAGATTGGTTTGTCAATTCGTAAAGCTGAGGAACAACCAGCTCCAGCGCATCATAATCATAACCAAAGTAGTCATTCAAATCATTTCGAACATGAGGCTAGTTCACATCGTTCTTCAAAGCCAAGTTCTCATTATCAAGGCCATTCAAACAAGCAACATGACGATCCCAAAGATTTTGACTCTTTGTTATCAGGCTTTTTGAAAGATAGTGAAGTCCGGTTAACAACTTTGAAACGTAATACTGAAGGCAAACGCGGAGGTCGCGGAGGTCGTCGAAGTTAATTAAATAAAATAAAGTGAGAAGCCCGTTACAAAACAAACGTTTTGGTCGGGCTTTTCTTCAAATTAGAAGGTGAAATTTAATGGCCATCCAATTACAAAAAGCTTTTGATTTAATCATCAGGCAGTATCATGTAAAGCCAACGGATTCAGTTGTTGTGGGCGTTTCAACTGGGGTTGATTCTATGGTGTTATTAACATTGTTAGAAAAGTTACCGGTGAGCTGCCGACCAAAAATAATTGTGGCCCATGTGAATCATAAATTAAGGGAACAGAGTACAGAAGAACAGATCTTTATTGAAGCCTATGCACGTAAACACAACTTACAATTGAGAATTAAAGTTTGGCCATTAAGTCAACATCCGGACACGGGGATTGAAAACGCGGCTCGAAAGGTGCGTTATGATTTTTTTGCAGAAGTCGCGCAAAACCTGCAAGCTCGTTTTTTGTTCACTGCTCATCAAGCGGACGATCAAGCTGAAACCTTTCTAATGAAATTAGTTCGGGGTGGCGCACTACAGCAATTACAGGGGATTGGTTCGAGAGACTTAACTAAGACAACGAAAATCGTACGGCCACTATTATCTTTTTCAAAAGAAGAAATTCGTGATTTTGCAACGTCTAGACATTTGAAGTGGTATGAAGACCAAACCAATACAGATGAAAGCTTCACGAGAAATCGAATGCGCCATGAGATTGTTCCCCGGCTTAAGCAAGAAAATCCGCAATTTCTGAAACATGTTCAAAGCTATGAATCTCAGTTACAGACGTTAATATTGGCCACACGGCAGTATGAAGAAAAGATTGTCAAGAATCTACTAATTGATGAAGGGTACAAAGTTCCAGAGTTTTTATTATTAAGTGTGGAATGGCAGAGCTTAGCTTTAGAGTTCATTAGTAATAAAGAAGTGGGCAAAGGATTAGTTTCTAAAAAACAACAGACAGAAATTCTACAACTTCTTGGTAATTTGAAAAAACCATCGGGGAAAATTCAAATTAATTCACAGATGTGGTTTGTGAAAGCATACGACAAATTTAGTTTTCAATTGATTTCAAAAATCCATAAAAAGACGCTGATAACGCGGAATTCTATGTTAATATTGAATCAATGGCATTTGATTGAAAGCTTTGGTCAGGTTGCTGTATTTGAAGCTGACAAATACTCAGGTAAGGTGACTGATTTGCAACAAACAATGCAGCTTAGTCAAAACCAATTTAGCATGCCACTTTCTGTGCGCCCGGCTAATAGGCAAGATCAGTTAAGATTGAAAACTGGTGGTCATAAAAAGGTACAACGTGTTTTAATGGATGCCAAGGTTTCTAATTGGCAAAGAAAAGGGTGGCCATTGCTGGTAGACGGGAATGGGAAACCAATTTGGTTATTAGGCCTTCGTAAAAGTTGGCTTGAGAAAACGTTTAAGGTAGAAGAATCTAAGTATTTCATAATCTGGAAACCCAATAATCTGGAGGAATCAAATTGATGAACGATGATATTGAACGTGTTTTATATAGTCAAACCGACATTGCTGATGCCTGTGCACGGTTAGGCAAACAATTATCAGGTGACTACGAAGGTAAAGTTCCTGTAGTCTTGAGTGTGTTATCTGGAGCAGTATTTTTCACAACTGACGTCATGCGACAAATGAATACATACACTCAGTTAGATTTTATTGACGTTTCTAGTTATCATGGTGGTACAAAGTCTAGTGGTGAAGTTCAATTGGTGACGGATATTAGTCGAGACGTAAGTGGCCGTGATGTGCTTATTATTGAAGATATCGTGGATACAGGTCGAACTCTCAAATTTATTATTGATCTTTTGAAAGATCGCCATGCAAAAAGTGTGAAAGTCTGCACTTTATTGGATAAACCAACCGGTCGTGTGTTGGAAGCTAAGGCAGATTATGTGGGATTTGTAGTCCCTAATGAATTTGTGGTTGGGTATGGCTTGGATTATAAAGGTGAGTATCGTAACTTGCCATACGTCGGTGTTTTGAAGCCCAAAATTTATATGGATAAATAATTGGTCAAAATTGGTCAAGTGTGATATTATCTATCTATCGAAGGCTAAGCACACGTTTGCTCACCGTTCGTAAAACCATCAACAAGGAGGATTCCAATGAATAAAAAAGGGAATAACAACGGACTTGTTAAAAATAGTTTGTTTTACATCGTTGTTTTCTTAGCTTTGGTGGGCATTATTTATTTTGTCACCGGTCAAGGAAGCAGTACACAAACGGCATCTATTTCTTCAAGCCAATTTGTGTCCCAATTACAAAAAAACAAGGTTAAGAGTTTTGTCGTACAGCCAACTAATGGTGTTTACAAGATTACTGGTAAATACCGTACAGCGCAAAAAGGCAGTGCTCAATCTGGTTTATTCCCGGCGTCAACTTCAACTACTAAAGTTGAAAGCTTTACAACATCTGTTTTGCAGAATGATTCAACAACTGCACAGATCACGAAAGCTGCGCAAAAGGAAAATGTCAAAATGGACACAAAACCAGAAGCTTCTAACAGTTTCTGGGTACAATTATTAATTACTGGTTTACCACTGTTAATTTTCATCGTCTTCTTCTACATGATGATGAGCCAAGCAGGTCAAGGTGGCGGTGGTAGTAAGGGTGTAATGAACTTTGGTAAGTCGAAAGTCAAGCCGGCCGATAAAAAGGCTAATAAAGTTCGTTTCTCTGATGTTGCGGGTGAAGAGGAAGAAAAACAAGAGCTTGTTGAAGTTGTTGAATTTTTGAAAGATCCTCGAAAGTTCGTGTCATTGGGTGCTCGTATTCCATCTGGTGTGCTTTTAGAGGGGCCTCCTGGTACTGGTAAAACATTGTTGGCAAAAGCGGTAGCCGGTGAAGCAGGGGTTCCTTTCTACTCCATTTCTGGTTCCGATTTCGTTGAAATGTTTGTTGGTGTTGGGGCTAGTCGTGTGCGTGATTTGTTCGATCAAGCCAAGAAGAATTCACCTTCTATCATTTTCATTGATGAAATTGATGCTGTTGGTCGACGTCGTGGAAGCGGCGTTGGTGGCGGTCATGATGAACGTGAGCAAACTTTGAACCAGTTACTGGTTGAAATGGATGGATTTACAGGGAACGAAGGCGTCATTGTTATGGCGGCTACTAACCGTTCTGATGTTTTGGATCCAGCTCTCCTTCGGCCAGGTCGATTTGATCGTAAGATTTTGGTTGGTCGTCCTGATGTTCGTGGTCGTGAAGCTATTCTGAAAGTTCATGCTAAGAACAAACCACTTGATAAAAATGTTGATTTGAATGAGATTGCCAAACAAACTCCAGGGTTTGTGGGTGCTGATCTTGAAAACTTGTTAAATGAAGCTGCTTTACTTGCGGCAAGACGTAACAAAAAGATTATTGATGCTTCAGATTTGGACGAAGCTGAGGATCGAGTTATTGCGGGACCTGCTAAAAAGAATGCAGTTGTCAGTCCTGAGGAACGTAAGGTTGTGGCTTATCATGAGGCGGGCCATACAATTGTTGGCCTTGTTTTGAATGATGCCCGTGTGGTTCATAAGGTTACCATTGTACCTCGTGGTCGTGCTGGCGGTTATGCCATCATGCTTCCTCGTGAGGACCAAAACTTAATGTCTAAGAAAGATGCTATGGAACAGATTGCCGGTTTAATGGGTGGTCGTGCTGCTGAAGAAACAATCTTTGATTCTCAATCGTCAGGTGCTTCCAATGACTTTGAACAAGCCACTGGAATTGCTCGTGCTATGGTTACTCAGTACGGGATGAGCGATAAAATTGGTCAGGTTGAATTATCAGCTCCAGGTCAGTCATACTATGGTGAAAATGGGCCAGCATATTCTGAAAAGACGGCCGCAACCATTGATGATGAGATCCGTCGTTTGACTGAAGAAGGTCATCAAAAAGCACTGGATATTATTGCTGCTCACCGTGAACAACACAAGATTATTGCTGAAGCTTTGTTGAAATATGAGACATTGGATGAAAAGCAGATTTTGAGTTTGTATAAAACGGGAGAAATGCCTTCTAAGGATGGTGCTTCAGAATTTCCAAGCGAAAAAGCGGCAACGTTTGAAGAATCTAAACGTGAGTTGGAACGTAAGGAAGCTGAACGCCATGCTGATGATGATGATGGCGATACTAGTGATTCGGACTCTAAATTAGAAGCTCCTAGTGAACATGATGAAGATTCTACTAGCAATACTGGTAGCAATCATCGTTTACCAAGTTCACATGATGATTCGAGCGATTCACAAGATCATGATTCTAATGATCATACGAATTTGTAAAATTGAATCTGAAATAAAGGTTTATAAAAACAGCAAATTTAGTAAGGAACTTCCTTATTGGTTTGCTGTTTTTGAGTAGTTAGGGGTTGGTTTCGATTACAAGATGTGTGAAAATGTAAGACGGTAAAAGAAAACTTGAGGAGAAAACATGAAAGATTATTTAATTAAAAGTATTATTAATGATGGCATGTTTCGTGCTTATGTGGTGAACGGTACAAACTTGGTTAAAGAAGCGCAGAAACGCCACGATACATGGAGTGCAGCGACGGCAGCATTGGGACGTTCTTTAGTTGGTACGGTAATGCTTGCATCTTCGTTGTTGAAAGGTAAAGAAAAATTAACGGTTAAAATTAATGGTGGTGGCCCAGTCGGGGGGATTGTGGTTGACGGTAATGCGAATGGGACAGTTAAAGGTTATTTGAAGAACCCACATGTTTCATTGCCTTTGAATAGTAAACATCATATTGATGTTGGTAAGGCTGTTGGTAATCAGGGAACGTTTTCAGTTACTAAGGATATGGGATTAAAAGATCCGTTCACGGGAAATGTGGGATTGGCATCCGGAGAAATTGGGGACGACTTTACTTATTATTTAGCGCAATCCGAACAAATTCCTTCTTCAGTGGGTGTTTCAGTATTTGTCAACCCTGATGAAACGGTTGAAGTAGCCGGCGGTTTCATGATTCAAGTGATGCCTGGAGCGAGTGACGAAGCAATCGATCGTTTGCAAACTACTTTGAATGATCTACCATTAGTTTCTGATTTATTACGGCAAAAAAAGACACCAGAGGACATTTTGAAACTTCTGTTTAAAGATGATAAAGTGAAAATTTTAGATAAGATGCCAGTTTCATTTGAATGTGATTGTTCAAAGGATCGTTTTGCGGCGGCCATGTCGAGTTTACCATCTGACGAAATTAAAACGATGATTAAAGAAGATCATGGTGCTGAGGTCACTTGTCGGTTTTGTGGGAATAAGTATCATTACAGTGAAGTTGAACTAAAAGCTATTTTACTTAAGTCACAAAGCTAATTTTTATTTGGGTGACTATCAGTTATGTGCTATTATAAATTTCATGACTGACTTTTAGTAAGATAATTGGCAATGATCAAGATAAAAGCTAAAGTGGATTTATCAAATATGTAGATGAGGTGACAAAATGGAATGGCAAATTGGCGATGTTAAGATTCCTAACCAACTAGTCGTGGCCCCTATGGCTGGTGTTACAAATTCAGCTTTTCGGTTGATTTGTAAAAAGTTTGGTGCAGGCCTTGTTGTTTGCGAGATGATCTCTGATCGTGGAATCATGTACAAAAATAAAAAAACATTAAGTATGATGAATGTGGATCCTCACGAACATCCAATGAGTATTCAAATTTTTGGCGGTACTAAAGAGACCTTAGTGGAGGCCGCTAAATTTGTGGATCAGCATACAGCTGCAGATATAATTGATATCAACATGGGCTGTCCAGTTAACAAAGTTGTGAAAACTGAAGCAGGCGCACGTTGGTTGTTAGATCCAAATAAAGTTTATGAAATGGTTTCTTATGTGACAGATGCGGTTAAAAAACCGGTCACTGTGAAAATGCGGACAGGATGGGATTCTGATCATATTTATGCGGTTGAGAATGCTTTGGCTGCCGAACGAGCTGGCGCTTCAGCTTTGGCGATGCATGGTAGAACCCGGAAACAAATGTATACGGGTCATGCGGATTGGGATATTTTGAAACAAGTTTCTGATCAATTAACTATTCCATTTATGGGTAATGGTGATGTTAAAACAGCTGAGGATGCCAAACGAATGCTGGATGAAGTTGGGTCTACAGCTGTGATGATTGGTCGCGCAGTTTTGGGTAATCCTTGGATGTTGCACCGTGTTTCTGCTTATCTTGAAACTGGCGAGTTAATCGATGAGCCGCAACCAGCAGAAAAGATTCGAATTGCAAAGGAACATTTACATGGCTTGGTGGAACTAAAGGGTGACTATGTTGGTCCGAGAGAGTTCAGAACGCAAGCAGCGTATTATCTGAAGGGAATTTCTCATTCGGCGAGAACTAAGGTAGCACTTAACAATGCAGAGTCCGAAAAAGAGATGGATGACATATTTGATCGCTTTGCAGAGCAACAACAAGAGCGGGCAATTAAACGTCAACAAATGGCAAGGTAATCGGTACTTGCTTTTTTAGTGTAAAATAGGCATCATGGATACGTGAGACTAATGGTAGAGGAGGATTTTTTCAGTGGCACAAAAAGAGCAAGACATGAACGATCAATTGAAAGTTCGTCGTCAAAAAATGCAGGATTTAAGAGATAAAGGGATTGATCCGTTTGGACATGCGTTTAAACGCACACATCTAACTAATCAATTGCATGAACAATATGGTGAGCTTTCAAAAGAAGAATTAGAAGAAAAGGATGTTAAGGCAACCATTGCAGGCCGCATGATGTCTAAACGTGGAAAAGGTAAGGTTGGTTTTGCAGATCTTAAGGATCGTAAGGGGACCATGCAGATTTATGTTCGTAAAGATACTGTTGGCGAAGATGAATATGCCCTTTTTAAACAAGCTGATATTGGCGACTTTATTGGTATTACTGGTGAAGTAATGAAAACTGATATGGGTGAGTTGACAGTTAAAGCAACTGATTTAACTTTCTTAACTAAGGCGCTTCGTCCGCTTCCAGATAAGTATCATGGTTTACAAAACGTTGAACAAATTTATCGTCAACGTTATTTAGACTTAATTTCAAATGATGATAGTTTTGACCGCTTCATGAAGAGAACCAAGATTATCAGTGCAGTTCGTAAGTATTTAGATGGTTTGGACTATACAGAAGTTGAAACCCCAGTACTCCACTCTCAGGCTGGTGGTGCTAATGCGCGACCATTTATTACTCATCACAATGCGTTGGATATTGATTTGTATCTTCGGATTGCGTTGGAATTACATTTGAAACGTCTGATCGTTGGTGGCATGGAACGCGTTTATGAAATTGGTCGTGTTTTCCGAAATGAAGGAATGGACACGCGTCATAATCCTGAGTTTACAATGCTTGAAACTTATACTGCTTATTTTGATTTTCATGATGTGATGGATGAAACTGAAGGCATTTTTAAGGCAGCTGTTAAAGCAGTTTCACCAGATGGTAAGATCACATTTCAAGGAACTGATCTTGATTTAGGTCAGGATTTTGCTCGTATGCACATGGTAGATGCAATTAAGAAGTATACCGGTGTAGACTTTTGGCCAAAGATGAGTTTGGAAGATGCGCGGAAGTTAGCTGATGAACATAAAATTCATTATGAAGATTGGTGGCAAGTAGGCCATATTATCAATGAATTCTTTGAACAATTAGTTCAGGATAAGTTAACCCAACCTGTATTTATCTACGGTCATCCTGTGGAAATTTCACCATTGGCAAAGAAAAATCCTGATGATGAACGGTTTACAGACCGATTTGAGCTTTACATTAAAGGCAATGAGTTTGCTAATGCTTTTACTGAGCTAAATGATCCAATTGATCAACGTCAACGTTTTGAGGCACAAGTTAAAGAACGTGAACAGGGTAACGATGAAGCTGAAGGCATTGACGAAGACTTTATCGAAGCTTTGGAATACGGGATGCCACCAACAGGCGGTTTGGGTATTGGAATTGATCGATTAGTTATGCTATTAACTGATGCGCCATCAATTCGAGATGTGCTTTTATTCCCAACAATGCGTCCAGATAAATAGAATAGAGCCATTTAAACAAACTATTGCAATTTTTTTGCAAATAGTTTGTTTTTTTATTTTACTATTTATAATATTTGAAAGCTGATAATTTAATGACAGGTTTGCTTAAAATGGAAACAAGATGTTGTGGTGAATACAAATTGTTCGGATCTGTGTGAGTTTGTTTAATGAATTTTGGCTCTGAACTCGAGAAGGTCGAATTTTGGTGTTGACCAATCGGGTATTTTTTGGTTATACTAGTACACGTTGTTTAGAAAGACATCATGTCCAACAAAACTTGTAAAAAAAGTTTTTGTTGACGAACTTAATTCAAAATGCTATTATTATATAGCTGTCGAAAATTGAATTTATCTTTTGGAACAGCCTAGTAGACCTTTGAAAACTGAAC
>NZ_DOEM01000011.1:11157-11642 GCF_003533255.1 Pediococcus sp. | reverse complement strand
GTCGCATCCTTTATGGGTGCGTGAATTGAAATATATTTTTTGCTGAAAACTTTGATTTTCATAATTAAAGTCGCATCCTTTATGGGTGCGTGAATTGAAATGTACCGCCGTATTAAATAACGGTTGAGCACTTAAGTCGCATCCTTTATGGGTGCGTGAATTGAAATAGTCTTGGCCTTGTTTAAGCTGATCAACCCAGCCAGTCGCATCCTTTATGGGTGCGTGAATTGAAATTTATTTCTGATCGCGATTCGGCTGTGTTTTAACTGTCGCATCCTTTATGGGTGCGTGAATTGAAATCATAATCTTAGCTTCGGATTGTAAAGCTTTATACGTCGCATCCTTTATGGGTGCGTGAATTGAAATAATGCCAAGAACATGCAGAGATGTCGTTAGTTTGTCGCATCCTTTATGGGTGCGTGAATTGAAATGTTACGGATTGATGGTGATGACGATAATGCTTTGGTCGCATCCTTTATGGGTGC
>NZ_DOEM01000011.1:0-11050 GCF_003533255.1 Pediococcus sp. | reverse complement strand
GTCGCATCCTTTATGGGTGCGTGAATTGAAATTATTAATTACAAACAAACGAGCAAGATTCTGGGCTGTCGCATCCTTTATGGGTGCGTGAATTGAAATTGTCAACTTTTAAAAAAATCAGTGATACTGTTAGTCGCATCCTTTATGGGTGCGTGAATTGAAATATAGAAGGATAATTAATTAGTCAAGTTTTGTGAGTCGCATCCTTTATGGGTGCGTGAATTGAAATATCCCATGTCCAATAGGTTGTTTTGGTAAAACCATTGTCGCATCCTTTATGGGTGCGTGAATTGAAATAGGTGCCCACACACCAGGTTCTGGCTGGTCTGTTAGTTGCATCCTTTATGGCCGTGTGAAAGCGAAATCAACATTATTACTGATGATAATATTAGTGACTTATCATATTATTTCAGTTTATTGACCATACACGAATGAATCATTTAGAAGCTAACCATACAATATCTTTAAATAAAGCGTTTACATTTTTAGAATCGATGATATTATGATGTTAGAGAAACACTAAAACGTGATGGTGGAGATGAAAGAAGTGGAATATTCGGAAGATGATTTTTTGATGATATCCGGTATACAACATTTTCGTTTTTGTCAGCGACAGTGGTCGTTAATCCATGTTGAACAAGCATGGCAGGATAATCTATTGACCTATGATGGGCAAATTCTACATACAAAAGCTGATCAACCTGAAATTCGGGAAAAAAGAAAAAATAAGTTGATTGTGCGATCTTTACCAGTTCATTCTCGTGAATTAGGTTTAACGGGTATTTGTGATGTTGTTGAATTTGAGGAGAAGCCTGATGGCGTGTCGATCTTTGGCAGTGAGAAAAAGTACTTGCCCAAACCAGTAGAGTATAAACATGGACATAAAAAGTATGATTTATCAGATACTTTACAGTTATTAGCTGAAGCAGCTTGCTTGGAAGAAATGCTTGGATGTACGATCCGTTCTGGTAGTATTTTTTATCAACAGACTAGACGACGTGAAGAAATAGAATTTACTGAATCTATGCGTGAACAATTACTTAATACAACGGAAAAAATGCATCAATACTGGAAAAAACGATTTACACCAAGAGTCAAAACTGGGCCATGGTGTAAAAGTTGTTCATTAGCTAATATCTGTTTGCCAGAATTATTATCTAAGCAGACCGTTCGTAGTTATCTAAAACGGAGGTTGAGTGATTGAGAAAGTTATTAAATACACTTTTTATAACGTCACCTGATGCCTACTTATCTTTGGATGGTGGCAATATAGAGATACGGGCAAATAAGCAAATTTTAGGTAAGGTTCCTTTGCTTAACTTGGAAGGAATAGTAACGTTTGGGCGTGCAGGAGCTAGTCCGGCTTTAATGAATGAGTGCATGAAAAGCACGATTCCAATGACTTTCTTGTCACCAAGTGGTAGCTTGATGGGAAGAGTAATTGGGGTGACCAACGGAAATGTTGTGTTGCGGAAAAAGCAATATCAGATTTCTGAGGATAATCAAGAGAGCGGTCTGATAGCACGGAATTTTATTATCGGAAAAATCTATAATCAACGTTGGATGTTGGAACGAGCTACAAGAGATCATTCATTGGTAATAAATACAAAGCAGTTCAAATTAGTGTCAGGTCAATTGCAAAAGGTTACCCAACAGCTATCATCTGCAACAGATATTGATATAATTCGAGGAATTGAAGGAAACGCAGCCACCCAGTATTATGGATTATTCGATCAATTAATCTTGCAACAGAAAAAAGATTTTCAGTTTCATGGTCGTAATCGACGACCGCCATTGGATAAAGTGAATGCGTTACTTTCTTTTGCATATACACTATTAGCGCATGATGTTTCAGCTGCATTGGAAACAGTGGGTTTAGATTCTTACGTTGGATTCATGCATCAAGACAGACCTGGACGGATGTCATTAGCTTTGGATTTGATGGAAGAACTGCGTGGCGTATATGCCGACAGATTTGTTTTAAGATTAATTAATAAAAAAATCGTGAATTCAAAAGATTTTCAAAAAAAGGAAAATGGCGCTGTCTTATTACATGAGGATGGCAGGAAAAAATTCATTGAAGAATGGCAACAACGAAAACAAGATAAGATTGTCCATCCTTACTTGAACGAAAAAATAGCTTGGGGGTTAGTTCCTTATACCCAAGCTATGCTACTAGCACGTTTTTTACGTGGGGATTTGGATGAATATCCGCCGTTTCTTTGGAAGTAGGTGAATTATGTTAATTGTAGCAGCATATGATATTGCCATTACTTCGGATGGCGGAACACGTCGATTAAACCGTGTGTCAAAAACCTGTACAAGATATGGACAAAGAGTACAAAATTCCGTTTTTGAATGTTTAATTGACGATATGGAATTTTTAAAAATGCGCCAAGAATTAACGAATATTATTGATCCAAGCCAGGATAGTCTTCGCTTTTATATCTTGGGAAATCACTATGAGCATAAAGTTATTCACATTGGCACAAAAGATGTACAAAATTTAGACGGACCATTAATTATGTAATTTTATGTTAAATTTGAATGTTTCTTTGTAGTTTAAAAGCCTTGTTAAGCGACTAACAGAAAGAAAACGCGTAAAATTTAATGTGAAAAGCAATTAATTTTAAGAAATAAGGGTAAATCATGTCAGTTTTAACAGATACATTTGAATTAGCAAATGGCGTCAAGATTCCTAAAGTAGGATTCGGTACTTGGCAAACTCCAGCTGGGGACGTAGCTTATCAAGCTGTGTTAAACGCATTGAAAGTGGGTTATCGCCATGTTGATACTGCCAAAGCATACGGTAACGAAGCCGATGTGGGTCGTGCCGTGCGGGATTCAGGCATTCCACGTGATCAGGTCTTTGTGACCTCAAAACTACCTGCTCAGAGTAAAACATACGATGAAGCAATGGCCGATTTTGATAGTACATTTAAAAAATTGGATATCGATTATGTCGACCTATACTTAGTGCATGCGCCATGGCCATGGAATCAGATCGGTAAAGATTGTGATGAGGGTAATATTGAAGTTTGGCGTGCTATGCAGGATATTTATGCCAGCGGTCGGGTAAAAGCGATTGGCGTTTCTAATTTTAATGTTCACGATCTTAAAAATGTGTTCGCTAACGCTAAGGTAAAGCCGATGATCAACCAAATTCAGTATTACGTTGGTTATACAGAACCCAAGATCACGAGTTTTGCCAAAGAAAATGGCGTTTTAGTGGAAGCTTATTCCCCATTGGCAACTGGTGGGTTGTTGAAAAACGATCAAATGGTGGCTTTAGCCGGTAAATATAATGTGAGTGTTGCCCAGATGGCATTACGTTTCTGCTTGCAAAATGGTGTTTTGCCATTACCAAAGGCAGTTGGGGAAGACCATATTGAAAACAACGCTAAGCTCGATTTTGAAATTAGCGATGCAGATATGGCAACTTTGAATAATATGCCAGATACAGCCCCAGAACATTCACATAATTCCACACAAGGTTAAAATTAAATTAAAAAACTGTTGACTTTCTAATTATGCAATTGCATAATGATTGTAATTCAGAGCGAGGGAGGCGACATAGATGCAGAATTCAAAATTAGGTTTAAACAGTATTGTGATTAGCGTGATTAAGATGACTGCCGATGTGTCGTCCTTCTTAACTTGCTAGTTTAGTTTGAGTTAGACAATTTTGGACCATCGGTTAGGCAAAATACCTAGCGGGTGGTCTTTTTTTATAATCAGAAAATAGGTGGAGGTTCTTATATGAAAAATGGTACACATCTTTTAACACTCGATAACGGCTATCATTTGTTTACACGTACGGTTGGAGAGGGCAAAATTAATCTTTTATGTTTGCATGGTGGCCCTGGTGGCACCCATGAAGAATTCGAACATTTTGACGAACATTTGAAAGATCTTGGGGTTCGCGTTTCAATGTACGACCAACTAGGCTCTTATTTTTCAGACCAGCCGGATTTCACAGATCCTAAGGTGCGAGATAAGTATCTAACGTTTGATTATTACATTGATGAGATTGAAGAGGTTCGGCAAAAAATAGGTTTGGACAACTTTTATTTGTTGGGTCATTCGTGGGGCGGCTTGATTGCGCAAGAATATGCTTTGAAATATGGGCAGCATCTCAAAGGGTTAATCATTATGAGTATGATTGATAATATTGCGGAATATACGCCACACGTGAATAAACTGCGACGTGAGACTCTGACACCAGCGCAGGTTTCGTACATGGAAGGGATTGAGTCAGCGGAAAAATTTGATGATCCTGAGTATCAATCTTTAGTGCGAATTTTGGATAATAATTTTTCGATGCGAAATCCGGAAGCAAGAAAGCACAGGAGTGGCGGCCATTTGGCGACGGCAGTTTATAACTATTTTCAAGGCAATAATGAATTTGTGACGGTTGGAAAACTGAATGGATGGGATGTGCGTGATCGTTTGCATGAAATTAAGGTTCCGACTCTGTTGACGTTTGGTGATCATGATACGATGCCGCTTGACGCGGGACGACGGATGCAACAGACGTTGCCGAATGCACGGTTTGTATTGACGCCGGATAGTGGACATTCGCATAGTCGAGATAATCCGGCGGCATTTTTCCAGAATTTGAGTACGTATTTGAGAGATGTGGAAGAGGATAGTTTTACAGCGTATTAAGGAAAGTGGGCGGATTGTGGCTGTCGCAAGAAGCTGTCCTAAGAAAGTGAGCGGATCACGGTGCTAGGCCACACTAGAATAAATAACTGTGCCGATAGTAGGATGACTATCCTATGGTAAGGCATGGTTATTTTAGTGTGGCTACTGTGAGGAGCTGTCCTAAAGAAAGTGAGCAGAGTGTGGCGGTGAGTCTCACGAATATAAGTGGTGCCAGTAGTGGGATGAGAATCCCACGGTAAGGCACGCTTATATTTGTGAGACTGCCACAAGGAGCTGTCCTAATAAAAATTGATCCAAGTCCTAAAAAAACGCGATCGAGAAGCCACCACTTCTCAATCGCGTTTTAATTATAATTTCACGTCCAAAACTTTAACCTGATAATCAGCATTTGGTGCTTGAACTGTCACGATATCACCTAGGGTCTTGCCCATCAGAACAGAGCCAAGCGGCGAATCCAGTGAAACTTTATTTGTTTTAATATCGGCCTCTTGTTTACCCACAATTTGATAGGTTACTTGATCGTGGTCGTCCACAAATTCAATGGAAACGTACTTACCAATTTCTACAATCTGATTGTCAGTGGGGGTGACGATCTTTGAGTATTGTAATTGTTTGGTTAGAAAATGGAGCCGGCTTTCAAGATGGCGTAAATCCCGTTTTGCAGAGGTGTACTCGGCGTTTTCGGATCGGTCACCGAGGGCACTGGCTTCGGCTAAATGTTTAATCAAGGTTGGCCGTTTTGCTTTCCAATCTTCAATTTCTTTTTCAATCTGGTGATATCCAGCGGCAGTAATTTTATTAAAGTATGGTTCTAACATAGTTTTCCTCTTCAATGGCTTGATTTTGCCTCCATTTTACACCGTTAAACAAAGAGATGCCATTTTGAAAACTAGAGTTTAATTACAGTCCGAACGCCACTTGGAACTGGTTTTTGCCAGTCAATCTGAGTAGCAGCTTCTTCTAAAGAAATTGTTTTGACATCTGGTTTAATTTTGCCGGAGTTGATCAAATCCCAAACAGCCTTATAAACTGCATGTTGGTTGGCCATGACTTTAGGTGTTTGCATACCAATAATTTGAAGGCCAGAAGTCCGAATTGCCTTCGAAGGTAAACTGATTTCTGGTCCAGCAATGGAGCCAATTGAAACTAGCGTAGTGGCGCGTTTCATAGCTAAACTATTTGGAATAATCGAGTGTAAAATGAGTTCGATTGGATGACCCCATAAGTAATCGAGGATAATCAAGTTACCTTTAACAGATAAGTTATCGAGATTTTGCATGATTGTTTTATCATCATCAGCCAGTGAAATGGTTTGAGTGGCACCTAAAGCTTTTAGGCCTGCTAATCGTTCTGGATTACGACCAGTTCCGATAATTTCACTAGCACCAAGGCTTTTGGCAACCTGAATGGCTAATTGCCCCGCAAACCCAGTCGCACCGTTGATCAAAACGGTGTCCCCGGGTTGTATATCCAAACTAAATTTAAGTGGGGCAACACTGGTTAAAAGTGAAGACGCAGCGGCAGTACTTGAATAAAGATCAGTATTTTCGGGAATTTCCAATAATAATTTGGAGTTGGCGACTGTTCGTTGGGCATATGAGCCAAATTGCGGCTTTAAAGTTCGTGCCGGAAAAGCAACCAGCTTACCGTTATCGACGCGACGGCCAATGCCACTAGCACCGGGGATGCTTGGAAATGCGGGATGCCAATAAGTGCTTGAATAGTGGCGACCAGCGGCGTTGGCTTTATCGAAGTTTTCGATCGGAGCAGCCAATACGTCAATCAAGGTATCAAACGTTTCATCAGTTGTGGGTTCAGGAACATCCTGTGAAAAAAAAGGAGCAGTTTTAAAATTTTTAATCGTTAATTCTTTCATAAATAATCAGTCCTTTTCTTTTTATATTACTAGTAATGTATTTAATATAAACCCGAAAATTCTTGCTGTCAACTATAAATTACTGGTAATATATAAGCAGAAGGTGAAAACAATGAATGAATCACAATTTAAAGAAATAGATGCTTTGTTGCACAAAATTGGTTCAAAAGAAACACATAATCAGCATGAAACGTGGGTTGCTAAACATGCGGCCATTGATGGTGATCCGAAAAAAAATCATTTGACGCATAATGATTTGGATATCTTGGATGTTTTGTTAGACGGTGAAAAAACGGTGAGTGAGGTTGTGGCCGCCATTCAAATCACACAAGGTGGCACGTCGCGCAGAATCAATCATTTGGAAAAATTGGAGTTGTTGGAAAAATTCCATCAAGCGGTAAATAAAAAAACGGTATATTTAAAACTGACTCCATCCGGGCGAAAATTAGCACAAGCCCATATGCAGTTACACAAACAGCTGCGAGAAGAAGCTCTTGCAGCTGTTGCGGATTTTTCGGATGCAGATATTCAAACGGTGAAAAACTTTTTGAACCGGTTGATCAAAGCTCAGGAAGATTTTCAATCCGAGGGTTAGTTAGGCATTCATCGGAAGTAACCAGTCAGAATCAATTAATTGATGTAAGGATTTGTTGATTGGCAGCCATAATTTGGCTTTGATGATATCTTTTAGGGATGTCCAAAAAAGAGGATCATCTCGTTGAGTCTGAGTGGGATAGACGAAAAGGCATTCACCAGAAATCGTTTTAACTTCAATTTTTGCTTGGTAAATACCTAGCACTTGAACTTCTAAGACTGATAGATTCTGATTATTCAATAACATATTCATCGCTCCTCGTATTATATATTTTGAAACTTTGTTTCTTACTCTTCACTACTTAGATGCTGCGTGATATTCTCTAATTGTTCATTGGATTTAGGTCCAACTTATTGTCAGTAATGGGTATTTTGCGATCGCAAAATCTTATCTCCAAAAGGATGTCCAGCGAACTATATCGACATTCGATTGGTTCGAATGGCTCCTTTGAATTAATATACTAAGTATGCGGTGGCTAGATTAAACCGAACTTAAAAATGTGTGAACTTTCTGCGGGCTTTTGGATAAGAAAATCTAAAGGCCTTAATTGAATGCCAACAACCACTAAACAAAGGTTAAATTTAGGCACATAAATAGGCTTGAGTCGCGAATTGACGCGATCTAAGCCTATTTAAATATCTTTATGCCCGACTAAGGATACTAATTCGTTTTCTTTCAATAATATGAGGTTTAGCGGCGTGATAAAACTCGTTTAACCAGAAACCTTCTTTTAAATCTAGCTTACTATCTAGTACATAAATATCCAGCCAGTAATCATGTGTTTTGTCCGGCGGGGTCGGTCCGATGTAATGCTGGGTAGTTAAAGGATCTGTTTCACCAATTAAAGGACCAGCCGTACTGTTATTTCCTTGAATCATCTGGATGCCGCCCTTTTGACTGGCATTCTCGGGAATTTCTACGGTGGATGCTGCAGGAATATTTGCGGCTATCCAGTGAATCCAAGCAAACCCACAAACGGGCACAGAGTCGAAATCCAAAAGGGTTAGCGCAATTGTTTTGGCTTCTTTAGGGATGTCCGTAATTTCAATCGGAAAAGAGATTGCCGGGTTTTTATTATAGATGGCCTCTTTGGGCGCATATTTACCATATTTATCGAGTAATAAACCATTTGATGTCGGTACTGAAACTTGCATAGTCATGAACCTCCTCGTGTTTATTTAACTTAACCTTACGTCAAACTACGCAAAATAGGAACGAAAAAGCTTATTAATTGCGTTTCAAAATACGTTTCCAAATTTTCTGATCAGAATAGTCCAAAACGTGATTTGCATACAAGCGGGTCGTAAACCAAGTGACGAGCACAATCGAAACCGCTAAAATAACCAAACTAATTATGGCATCCATGATTGTGGCATTGCCGACCGCATACCGCACTGGCATGATGCTTTGGGACAGAAACGGAATAAATGAGCCGATTTTAATCAAAACGGTGTTAGAATTCATGGCCACAAACGAAGCTCCGTATGCAGCTAAGCCAACCATAGTCAGTGGAGAAACTGCCTGGCTGACTTGATCTGATCGGGAAACTAGCGCGCCTAAACCGGCTGCCAAAATGGTGTATAACGTGATTCCCAAAATAAAGAACAACACTAATATGATGATAATGTTGGGTTGAACATGGCTCAAATCTAGATCTTTTAAGAATTGCACATTACCACTCAGATACTTCAGGCCAAACACACCACAGATTGCGGTAACTAAAACTTGTAACAGAATGAGAACAAACATGCCAGTGACTTTAGCAAAAAACTGAATTTGCGG
This sequence comes from Pediococcus sp., assembly GCF_003533255.1. Classification (NCBI taxonomy): domain Bacteria; kingdom Bacillati; phylum Bacillota; class Bacilli; order Lactobacillales; family Lactobacillaceae; genus Pediococcus; species Pediococcus sp. The sequence continues at coordinate 2,129 of NZ_DOEM01000011.1, read as the reverse complement.
TGAGACGCTACTAACCAGAATTTCCATGATTCGGGAACCTTTTTCCGTAGCCACTTCTTGGGCAATCAGACTCGCATAGCTGACCATGAAAATATAAATTAGAATGGTCACCACCATGGCTAAAATGCTGTTGACAGCCTGTTGATTATCTTTTTGAGCCGTTTCTTTTCCATTTGTATACGAAACAGACTGAGTTTTAAAGTTGGCGGGGGCAAAGAGGCTTGCTAGCTGTTTAGCAGATAATCCTAATTGGGCCGCCGTTTGTTGCATTTTCAGTGAATTTAATGAATTCTGTAAACTGGTGGTATCTACCGTTTTTCCATTCGTCCGTGATTTATAGATTGCAGAAACCTGACCACCTTTGACTGTGACGGTTAAATAGCCGTCCAATTTTTCCTTTGCTAAATTGGTTTCAGCCGCCTTTTTTGTGGTGATTGATTTGCTGACGTTATATGCTTTCTTGGTATTGCTTTTAAGCAAAGCCGAACGTAATGGCGCGTTGTTGCTCACAATGGCAATTTGTGGTGTTTCACTAGTGTGATTCTTGATGGCGGCGATGCCAACTATGGTTCCTAATAAAATAACGGGCATTAATAACAAAACGATGTAAGTGGGACTTTTAATGTTTTTGCGAATGACTTGTTTGCAAACGACCCCAAATTTATTCATTAGACACACCCGCTTTCATTCGGAAAATTTCATCAAGAGATGGTGGCTGCTGCGAAAACTCACGAATGTATCCATTTTTAGTTGCCTGCGCAAAGACCGTTTTACCGACTTCAGGATTGGCTAGTTGCAATTCGAAGCCAGCTTGATACTTCTTAACGTTAGTCACGCCGTCAATTGCCAAGAGGTCGGTTTCGGTGAGAGGAGATTGAAGAAAAATACGCGTGTCACCAAAACTTTCTCGAATTTCATTGGTTACGCCATTTAAAACTGTTTCGCCTTGGCGGAGCATCAAAAGTTTATCGCTAATTTTTTCAACGTTCCCCATATCATGTGAAGAAAAGATAATAGCGGAACCTTGTGCTTTGAGCCGTTCGATACCGTCTTCGAGAAGACTGGCATTCACCGGATCGAGACCACTAAATGGTTCATCTAAGATGACCAGTTTGGGATCATGAATGAGCGTAGCAATTAGCTGCACCTTTTGCTGGTTTCCTTTAGATAAATCTTTAATTTTGTCGGTGCGTTTACCTTTGACGGCAAAACGTTGCATCCAATCATTTAGTTTTTGTTTAGTCACAGCTGGTTTTTGACCGCGCAACTCTGCAAAATAGATGACTTGTTCTTCGACAGTCATTTTAAGATATAAACCGCGTTCTTCGGGCAAGAAACCAACGATGTCTTGATCCTTACGAGAGAAAGGATGACCGTTCCAAAATACAGAACCTGAATCGGGTTTGAGCAAGTCCAGAATCATACGAAATGTGGTGGTTTTACCAGCGCCATTTTGACCAATCAAACCAAGAATTTCACCGTCATTAACGGTGAAACTTTCATCGACAACGGCCTGCATTTGGCCGAACGATTTGTTTAAGTTTTTCACTTGTAACATAGGTCACAACTCCCTTGTTGGTGACTGTATTCGTTTACATTTATTATACAGGATATTGGCGGGAAAAGAATGGTTTGAGTAGGATAAGGTAGAAGTTAAAAAGTTTCTTGAAAGGTATGTGAAAGCGCTATAAGAAAGGGTATTATATAATCATAGTAACAGTGAAGTAATAAGTAGGAGTGAAAATTATGGAAAATAAGAAATATAGTATCGGCCTAGATATCGGAACCAGTTCAATTGGTTTTGCAGTCGTGGATGAAAATAACCGTGTCATGCGTGTGAAAGGGAAAAATGCAATTGGTGTGCGTTTATTTTCTGAAGGGCAACCAGCTGCGAATCGACGTAGTTTCAGAACAACACGCCGTCGCTTAAGTCGCCGTCGTTGGCGTTTACGATTATTGCGGGAGATTTTTGAACCGTACATAAATCCTGTGGATGAAGCATTCTTTATGCGATTGAAAGAATCAAATTTGTCACCGAAGGATGCTAACAAGCACTACTCAGGAGATATTTTGTTTAACGATCAATCGGATCAAAAATTTTATGAAATGCTCCTATGTCAATAAATGGC